>SDWK01000458.1 GCA_004195335.1 Shewanella sp. | reverse complement strand
GGAGTTTTATTTAATATAGATTAACCCCGGATAAGGGGAAACTAGCAATTACTCTACCGTTACTGATTTAGCCAAGTTACGTGGCTGATCCACATCGGTGCCTTTGATTAAGGCAACATGATATGAAAGTAACTGCAAAGGAATGGTGTAGATAAGCGCCGCCATAAACTCATCGCAATGTGGCACTTGGATCACCTTCATGGTGTCATCAGATTCAAACTCAGCATCTACATCGGCAAACACATACATCAAGCCACCGCGTGCACGCACTTCTTCTACGTTGGACTTTAGCTTCTCTAACAGCTCATTATTAGGTGCAACCACAATCACAGGCATATCTGCATCGATCAACGCAAGCGGGCCATGTTTAAGCTCACCGGATGCATAAGCTTCGGCATGAATATAAGAGATCTCTTTAAGCTTAAGTGCCCCTTCCATCGCGATAGGATATTGATCGCCACGGCCTAAAAATAGTGCGTGGTGCTTATCGGCAAAATCTTCGGCTAACTCGGCAATAGCCTCATCTAACCCTAGTGCTTGCTCAACTTTAGCAGGCATAGACTGGAGGCTCTGAGTGATCTTAGCCTGCATATCGGCAGACATCCCATTATGGCGCCCCACAACGGCAGTTAACATCAACAAACCCGCAAGCTGAACTGTGAATGCTTTAGTTGAAGCAACACCGATCTCGGCGCCCGCTTTCATCATATAAGCCATATCTGACTCACGCACCAAAGATGAACCTGGTGAGTTACAGATGGTCATAGTGGCCTTATAACCCATCTCTTTGGCCAGACGAAGTGCAGCCAGAGTATCGGCGGTTTCACCTGACTGAGAGATAGTCACAAGTAAACTATTAGGGAACATGTGAGACTTGCGGTAACGAAACTCTGACGCTATCTCAACATTACAAGATACACCGGCCCAATCTTCTAACCAGTAACGTGCAGCCATACCCGCGTGGTAACTGGTACCACAGGCGATGATCTGTACGTGTTTAATATCTTTTAGGAAGTCAGCGGCATTTTCACCGAAGGCAGAATCTAATACTGCGCCACTGGCAATACGACCTTCCAGCGTGTGAGCGATAGCACGTGGCTGCTCATAAATCTCTTTCAGCATATAGTGACGGTATTCACCTTTATCACCCGCATCATGAGTCACTTCTGATTCTTTTATCTCACGCTCGACCGCATTACCGTCAACATCGAAGATATTAACTTCACGACGAGTGACTTCAGCAACGTCACCCTCTTCAAGAAAAGCAAAAGAGCGGGTTACTGGCAGAAGAGCAAGCTGATCGGAGGCGACAAAGTTCTCACCAAGGCCGTAACCAATCACAAGCGGACTACCGCTGCGGGCAACGATCATACGATCGCTATCACGGCGATCGATAACCACGGTGCCATAAGCACCTTCTAACTGCTTTACCGTCGCTTGAACAGCTGCAAGCAAAGTATCGTTAGACTTAAGCTCATGGTGAACTAAGTGACAGATAACCTCGGTATCGGTGTCTGATGCAAAGGTATAGCCTAAGCCTTTAAGCATTACGCGCAGTTTATTGTGGTTTTCGATAATTCCGTTATGAACGACGGCAATATCACCTTCAGAAAGATGGGGATGTGCGTTACGCTCACTCGGCTCACCATGGGTGGCCCAACGGGTATGAGCAATACCTGTACCACCGAATAATGGCGCTGCATCTAAAGCAGTTGAAAGCTCCTGCACCTTACCTACACGTCTTGTGCTGTTAAGCTCGCCATCGTGAATCACAGCAACACCGGCCGAATCATACCCTCGATACTCGAGGCGTCTTAATCCTTCAACTAGAATTTCTGCAACATCCCTTTGCGCTACTGCGCCTACTATTCCACACATATTGATACCTAACTTATCTAAAATAAGAGTTAAAATTAAAAATTAATTTGAAAATGGATAATCTTTATTATCCCACATGAGGTGCTAGGATCACCTGTACCCCATGGTTTGAAATTGTTTCAACAGCCTCGGTAGGTAACTTGTCATCGGTTACCAACACGCTGATATTACTCCAGGCCAACTCTAAATTCGGAATACGCCGACCTAGTTTTTCTGACTCCAGCATGACAACTACTTCACGGGAAACCTCAGCCATCACCTTACTCAATCCGGTAAGTTCATTGAAGGTGGTTGTGCCGCGCTCAAGATCGATGCCATCTGCACCAATAAAAAGTTGGTCAAAGTTATAGGAACGCAGTACCTGCTCGGCAATCTGTCCCTGAAATGATTCGGAATGTGGATCCCAGGTGCCACCGGTCATCAATAATGTCGGCTCATTCTCAAGCTCATGAATAGCATTTGCCAATTGCAACGAATTGGTCATCACCACCAATCCACTTTTGCTATTAAGCTCCTGGATTAAACCCGACGTGGTACTGCCACTATCTATGATGATGCGGTTATGATCGTTAATCAGCTTAGCGGCAGCCTTGGCAATAGATAACTTATTAGGGGCTATCTTAGCGGTGAATTGCTGCGTGACCTCATCGGGTATAGCCACGGCGCCTCCATAACGGCGCAACAGCAGCCCGGTTTTCTCTAATACGGCCAGATCTTTTCGAATTGTGACTTCAGAAGTTTCGAAACGTGATGATAACTCATCAACACTCACCTCACCTTGCTCGGTCAATATGCTAATAATGCTATGCCGGCGCTGTTGAGTATTACGTTTATTCATCACATATTTCAATTAAGTTTCGTTTCGAAAGAAGCATTATAGTGAAACGAAACTTTTTTACCAGTTTTGAAAGCTTAAAATATTAAAT
>SDWK01000146.1 GCA_004195335.1 Shewanella sp. | reverse complement strand
ATTAAAAATAATATGGTGCCGTCGCAGGCATATGTTATCGATTTAAATGGTTATACGGTCTATCCCGGTTTTATCGATCCCTTTACCAACTACGCCCTCGAGTTTGAATATCCAAAAGTTGAAGCCACACCACCCGTTTATGAAATAAAACGTATTGGTGGCAATGCAAAAAATGGTGCGATTCATTCAGAAAAAGAGTGGTTTAACTATGTTTATCCTAATAATGAACAAGCTAACAAATGGATAAATAATGGTTTCACAAGTGTACAAAGTAGTTATCTCGATGGGATATTTCGTGGCCAAGGCGTTACATTATCGCTGGCGGATAAAAAGGCGAATGAAATAATATATCGTTCGAACTCGGCTCACTTCTTAGCATTCGATAAAGGTAGCTCTCCTCAAGACTACCCAACATCATTAATGGGAAGTATCGCGCTTATTAGACAAACGCTGGCTGATGCAACTTGGTACAAAGACAATAAGAGCAAATCATTTTCTAAAAATGGCAATAATATTGTCGAATTTAATAATGCCTTAGATAAACTTTCAAATATCGACAATGAGCAGGTTATCTTTGATACCGATAATCTAAATGATCAACTCAGGGCTGCTCGAATTTCACACAATCATGAGCTAAAGACCACGCTATTAGGTAATGGCAAAGAATATTCACGGATCGACGAGTTAAGCGCATTCTCTTACGGTTTAATTTTACCTCTTAACTTTCCCGCCGCGCCCAAGGTCGGTGACGATGATGCAGAGAGAGAGGTTTCACTGGCAAAGATGAGACATTGGGAGCGAGCACCGACTAATCCGATGGCGGTAGAACGTGCCAACGTCCCCTTCGCGTTAACTCAGCATGGTATTAAAAGCGATGCGTTTTGGCCAAGGCTTAAACTGGCTGTTGAGTATGGTCTGAGTGAAGAGACTGCATTAGCCGCATTGACAACCGAAGCGGCAGAGATAGCCGGCATAGCCGACTTCAGCGGCCGATTAAAATCCGGTTATATCGCCGATCTGGTCATCACTAAAGGCAACCTATTTAAAGATGGCACCATACACAGTGTGTGGCTGCAAGGTGCTGAACAGCAGCTCATTGCCCGTAACAATCGGCTGTTAGATTTGCTCTACCAGATCCAAATTGGCGACTTGACACTGGATCTCATGTTAGAGCAGCCCAAAGCCGATAGTAATAAGATGACTGGCACGCTTTCCAGCGGCGAAAAGGAGATAACATTATCGAACATCTCCTATCAGAATCAAAGGTTGAACTTTACCGCCGAAATGAGCGATGCCGGATTCGAAGGAGTCAATCGATTTACGCTATGGTTCGACAGTCAAGGACTGCGAGGACGCATGTTGGACAAACACAACACCCTGACACCGATAGCTGGAATGAGTGTCGAGCGAGTTATCGATCCACGACTTGAGATAGAAAAGCCTCAAGTAGCACTCATCTCCAGACTCACTAAGCCTAACGTCGCCTACGGTATTGAGGCCACTATTGAGTCAGAAAAAATTCATCTCAGCAATGCCACCATCTGGACCTCGGATAAACAAGGCGTACTGGAACATGCCGATCTCCTCATCTCACGGGGAAAAATTGAGCGCATTGGTAACCACCTATCCACTCCTTCCGGTTATCGGTTTATCGATGCAAGCGGTAAACATCTCACGGCGGGGATCATCGACGAACATTCACATATCGCCATCAATGGCGGCACCAACGAAGGCTCTGACGCGATTACCTCTGAGGTTCGCATCGGCGACATTCTTAATCCCGACGATATCGCCATCTACCGAGCATTGGCCGGCGGTGTAACCACGGCGCAACTGTTACATGGCAGCGCCAACCCTATCGGGGGACAGGCACAGGTGATCCAGATGCGATGGGGAGAGAGTGCAGAAAACCTCAAATACACTCAAGCGCCACCCAGTATCAAGTTTGCGTTGGGTGAAAATGTAAAACAGAGTAACTGGGGGGATAAGTTTACCCGCCGTTTCCCCCAGAGCCGTATGGGGGTCAAGTCCCTGTTCAGTGATGCATTTAATGAGGCCCGCGCCTACCAACAGGAGCTCAATACCTATAAATATCTCCGCAGTAGTGAGAAGCGTCACCACATAGCACCTAAGCCCAACTATCGCTTAGCCGCAATAGCCGAAGTCCTAGATCAAAAAAGAGATGTTCACATTCACTCCTATGTGCAATCAGAAATCTTAATGTTTCTGCGCTTAGCCGAAGCCTATAATTTTAAGGTCAAAACCTTCACCCATGTACTCGAGGGATATAAGGTAGCTAAAGAACTTGCCGACCACGGCGCATCGGCGTCGACCTTTTCCGACTGGTGGGCTTACAAATTTGAAGTCTATGATGCAATTCCGCAAAACACCTGTCTAATGCAGAATAAAGGCGTGCTCACCAGTATTAATTCAGATGACTACGAAATGCAGCGACGCTTAAATCAAGAAGCGGCTAAATCGATGATGTATTGTGATATGTCTGCTGAAGATGCGTGGAGAATGGTCACGATTAATCCTGCGATTCAACTAGGAGTGGATGCTGATTTAGGTTCGATCACTAAGGGAAAACAGGCCGATATTGTACTTTGGGACCACAATCCCTTGTCGGTTTACGCTAAGGTTGAGTCAACCTGGATTGAAGGTAAACGCTATTTTGACCGCAAACAGGATAAACGGGCGCAACAAGCCATTGCAGTAGAAAGAGCCGAGCTTATTCAAAAGATCTTATCCAGCGAAAACAGCGAAAGTACGCTCCCAGATGGAGAAGTCGTAGAAGAGAGCAGCGAGCCCGAATGGCATTGTGATACTCAATTTGATGTTTGGAAACAATCTAGCCATGGGGGCAGCTCACTATGATAAACGGACACACTAAAACAGGTTCAAACTTATCCGGGGCCTTAAAAAATAGCTTAGCCCTACCCTTAGTCATGCTGAGCACATTCATCATGCCCGTTCAGGCCCATGATATGTTACCTGCACCTGTTCAAACATCCGCCATTCTGTTTAAACATGCCATGATTCACACCGTCGTGGATGGGGTAAAAGCCGACAACGACCTGTTAATAGAAGATGGCAAGATAATGGCCATCGGCAAGGAGCTAGTCGCGCCCGATGCGACCATTGTTGACGCTACAGGGCGGCATATCTACCCGGGGCTCATCGCGCTGGATACCAGTTTAGGCTTAGTGGAAGTTGAGATGATGCGCCCGAGCAATGACAGTCATGAGGTCGGAGACATTAATCCACAATTAGAGGCATTGACGGCTTTTAACCCGGATTCGGAAATCATCCCGACCGTCAGAGTCAATGGTATTACTCATGCTCAAATCGTACCTCAGGGTAAGAGCTTAGCCGGACAATCGGCTCTGGTGTCGCTGGATAGCTGGACCGTCGAAGAGGCAATAGTACCGACACAGAAAGCGTTTCACCTTTATTGGCCCAGACTGAAACCTTTACCGAGTGATACGAAAAAAAGAGAGGAACAAAGAAAAGATTACCAAGATCGGGTATCTCAGATATCGGATGCATTCACCGACGGTTATCGCTACTACCTGGCCCATAAAGCCGACACGAAGACTAAACTCGATATGCGCTGGCAATCGCTGCTGCCGCTCTACCGAGGCGAGGCTCAGCTGTTTGTCCACGCCAACACGCAAAAACAGATAGAGGAAGCCGCCGCCCTGGCAAAACGCTATCAATTTAAGTTAATTATCGTTGGCGGATATGACGCCTGGCGACTCGCGGATCTTTTAAACGAGATAGAAGCAAAAGTGATCTATACTCGAACCCTAAGCTTGCCGATGCGTAAAGATGAACCCATTGAGATGAGTTTTAAAATCCCCGCCCTGCTCAAACAGGCGCAAATCCCGTTTGCATTGGGTTTCTCATCTGACTGGAACAGCCGAAATTTACCTTTAGCAGCAGGACAAACGGTCGCATACGGGCTCAGTAAGGAAGAAGCCCTTAAAAGTGTCACACTCGATGCGGCTAAGATATTAGGTGTAGAGGACATGGGTGCTATCGTCGTCGGATATAGAGCCAATCTGGTTATCTCCGGTGGCGACATTCTCGACCCTATGGCGACTAAGATCGAAAAGGTCTATATCGATGGCAGGGACGTCGATCTAAATAATCGGCAACAACAGCTTTATCAAAAGTACCTAAAGCGATAGAATTCTACCTCGAAGGAGTCATAACAGCTTAATCGCTTGTTTGACTCCGATCTTAATGATTTAAAATCATTAATTGCCATAAAATGCAGCTTCCAACCCACGTTTATAATGACAGGCCTGAATTATGAAAACGCTTCTTATTGCCCCGTTAGTTTTACTTCTCAGCGCATGTGCCGGTGACTATAAGTTCAATACTAACCTCGATGGTGAAGCCATCGATGAATATTTTAAAGTATCGGATGTCGCCGTATTTGAAGGCAATACCCACCCCTCGGTGCCTTATGCGATCATCGGTTTAGTCGAAGGTGAAACTTGTCAGGAGAGTGCCAACGACGCGCCCGCTTCCATAAGTGAGGCTCGCACTCTTGCCAGAAGAGCCGCCGCCGACAAAGGAGCAAACGCGATCCTAATCAAGAAGTGTATGGTGTTCGAAGAGCAAGGTCAGGGCTGTTTCAGCAGAGCTGTTTGCATAGGGCAAGCGATTAAGACCCCTGAAACAGACAAACAATAATTGACCCGGCCCAAAGCCAGTTCGATGCATCCTTAGTCCAACACTGTGATCTGTAAAATATATGAGCTTTAACTGTCAAATTGAGGCGGTGGCCTTCTGCCGCACTCCCTATAAGCAAAAATTCGGCATTCCGAGACAACCGGGACTCGTGCCTGTGGCCCGGGGCTTCGTCGAGCTGCAAGCCCCCTATAACCATATCGATGCCGTGAGAGGGTTAGAACAGTACTCTCACCTCTGGTTACTCTTCTCTTTTCATGAAAACCTGTCTCAGGGTTGGAAGACCACCGTCAGACCGCCACGCCTTGGTGGCAATGAAAAACTGGGGGTATTTGCCACCCGCTCTACTTTCAGACCCAATGGCATTGGCCAATCGGTGGTCAAGCTGCATAAGATCCATCAGAAGAAGGGCAGCGTTATCTTAGAGATCTCAGGCATGGATCTACTCGATGGCACGCCGATCATCGATATTAAACCCTATATCCCCTTCTCTGACTCTCAGCCCGATGCGTTGGGCGGCATCGCACACGAAGCGCCGCATTTGATTGATGTGGCGTTTACCCAAGAAGCCAAAGCGCAGCTGCAAGGTTACAGCAAGTTGGAGCAGTATCCACAACTGGAGGAGCTTATCACTGGGGTGCTGGCTCAAGACCCCCGCCCGGCTTATAAGAAGTCAAAAGCCGATCCTAAGCTTTATCAGGTCGCCCTGTTTGATCTCGATATTCTCTGGCATGTCATCGATGACCAGATTCTGGTACACGAGATTAAATCCGGCGTATCGGTGTAATGGCAAACTAAAGGCTGCACTTTGAATACACCCTAAAGTGAAGCTAAACATACTCCTAAACCAAGGACTTTCAGCTCCCGAAACGGATAATGATCTAGTCATCACCTTCGATATTAAAGGTATGGATGGCATTAATTCTCGGCCATTTTTCAGTACGCAGCATGCTTTATTTGCCCGCCCAGAGCAGTTGAAATAAGCATTTAAAGTAAGCATTTAAAATAAACAGGACTGCTTAATTCAGGCGAAAAACAATGACAGGAGCGCTAGTCGTTTCAATTAAATCCAGTTATATTAGTCATTAATACTAAAAGAGCGCAATAATACAGTAGACTTATCTGATAAATGTTTCTGTATCAAGATATAGTCTATGTGAGTTGACAAATAAATACCCCACACCGTCATAGGTTATCAATAGATTAAACTCGAATGAAGGATTCAAAGGAATGAATATCTCCTCTCGTTATTTTTCAATGCCAGTGCTGCAAGGTTTAACGGATACCTTGCCTCTATGGCGAAGATTGATCTTTAATCGGTTATTTGGACTACTGGCAATCCTTTGTGTGCCGGTTTATTTTACCAGCATCTATCTATGCATCGTCTCAAACCTCTGGTCAATGGCGCTATTTGACACTTTAGCCTACGGCGTATTGCTCTATATATTACTGGTGAAATCGTTAAGTGAACGCCACAAATACATCATAGGCTGCTTGTTGGCCTATGGCATCGGATTTGCTTTCCTCATCACCATAGGACCCACCGGCGCAGGGTTTTTCTGGCTGTTTGTATTTCCTCCACTGACAGCGATTCTTCTGGGACAGAAAGCCAGTAATTCTGCCCAAATTATGAATGGATGTTGTCTACTTACCGTTGGGCTGGCCTACCATTTTGGTGCCTTACAGTGGCCGGTAACCGAGGGCTACAGCCTCTTTATTTGGTTTGTGGTCAGCATCAACTTTATCGTGACGAATGCAATGGTAACCCTATCAACCTCATTTTTACTGGGCAAACTCACCCGTTCTTTAGAGGCAACCTTAGCCTCTAGACAAGCAACCGTCATGGGCCTTGCGAAACTGGCGGAATACCGTGACAACGAGACTGGCGCGCACCTCATCAGAATGCAGCACTATTCAAATATGCTTGCCAGTCAACACCAGCGCAATAAGAATACAACTGAAGCGCTTACCGACGACTTTATTCAAGATATCACCCTGTCTTCCATCCTCCATGATATCGGTAAGGTCGGGATAGCAGATGCAATCTTACTTAAACCCGGGCGGTTAACCCCTGAAGAATTTGAGCAGATCAAGGCTCACCCAACCATAGGTGCAACCGTGTTAGAAAGCTTGCGCGCGTACGCACCACGATGCAATTTTATAAAGATGGGGAAAGACATAGCGGGTGGACATCATGAAAAATGGGACGGCTCAGGCTATCCAAAAGGATTAAAGGGTGAAGCAATACCATTATCAGCCCGCATAGTCGCATTAGTTGATGTCTATGATGCACTCACCTCTCCTCGATGCTATAAACGTCCTTTCAGTCATCAAGAAGCTGTGTCGATAATATTAGCAGGTAAAGGTGTTCACTTTGATCCTACATTGGTCGAGAGTTTTATCGCCATTAATGAACAGTTTGAACAGCTATCGAAAGCTTCCTTAGATGAGTAACAACTAAGCTGTAGATGATTTCAGCCGCTGCACTTAACACATAAATTCATAAAACAACTTTATCGCTGCCGTCCAACTGCCGTCGGGATATTATACCAATTGCATTAAATCATTAACCAATTCAGAGCCCCTCAGGATTTTCAATTCAAGGCGCATTGATGAGGAAATGGTTATTCCCTTTTAAGTCAATGCAAAGCAGAAGTGGGAAGTCTGAGGGACTCACGTAGTGCGAGTTTCAAAGCCCTTTATGCTGCACTGGATGCTTTCGATATAGAATAACTATTAGCTTCAATCATCCGATAGCCACACGGATGTGGCGTATGTCTATATTGCAGGAGCAATATATAGACCTTGCCTACAGAGCTTTGAATTCTCGCTGAATGGTCAGGTACTTAATGCAATTGGTATTACTCATATGAATTGGTATAAATATCTGGCTTTCGAGGCTGTTATCTCTTCGGTTTAGGTGTTGCCAGATGTTCAAAAATTAGGGGGGGACACTGCCATAAATGCCCATGTTGTTTATTGATGATCTTGGCTTCAGCCACTTTTTAAGCAAGCAACTAATTTAAGCAACTAATTAAGAAAGCAATTTAAGCAACCAACTAAGGGTTAGTTGGTTGCTCTTGACTTGGCGAAGTCTAAACCTCTATATCGCAGCGTTTATGCTTGCCACAAAGCGATCACAACGATTTACCTTGCTACCCAGCCATAACACCCGAAGCAAAGATGCAGTTACCAAACTCAGATTACCAAGCTCTGACTACCACACTCTGGCGACGAGGCCTTTAAGGTAATAACCTTCGGGGAACGCACTGCTAATGGGATGGTCGCTGGCTTGGTGCATACGTTCAATAAACTGCACTTCACGCTTAGCATCTAGCGCCGCATCGGCAACAACCTTCTGAAATAAGTCCGACTGCATGAGGCCAGAGCAGGAGAAGGTCAGTAATATTCCACCGGGATTAAGCAACTGCATGGCGATCATATTAATGTCTTTATAACCGCGACATGCCCCATTAAGCTGCGACTTATTGTCGGCAAACTTGGGAGGATCTAATACGATAACATCGAAGGTCTTACCCTCCTCTCTATACTGGCGTAATAGCTTAAATACGTCGGCTTCGTGATAGTTCACATGGTCATCGTTAAAGCCGTTAATGGCCATATTATCACGGGCGGTTTGTAGCGCTCGTGCTGACACGTCGACGTTTTCAATGCTAGCCGCACCGGCCTTGGCGGCATACAAGCCAAAGGTGCCAGTGTAACAAAAACAGTTAAGCACAGATTTATCTTTGACAAAACGTGCAGCCATGGTGCGGTTATCACGCTGATCCAGATAGAAACCCGTCTTGTGGCCATTGACGACATCGACGGCGATCTTAATGCCGTTTTCTTCGATAATCACCGGCATAGGCGGTAACTCACCATGTAGCAGCCCCACAACTGGAACTAAACCCTCTTTCTTTCTCGAATCGACATCAGAACGCTCATAGATAGCGCAATCAGGGTACTGAATGACGAGTTGCTCAACGATGGTATCACGCCACTTTTCAGCCCCGGTATTTAGCAGCTGACACACCAGTACATTGGCATAGCGGTCAATAGTTATCCCAGGTAAACCGTCAGATTCGGCGGCGACCAAACGATAGCCAGTAAGGCCCTGCTCGCGAATTAAGTCATCACGACCCGCTTGCGCTCGCTGTATACGTCTAGCAAAAAAATCAGCATCAATGGCTTCTTCTTTATCGAAGGTCCATATCCGCACTTGGATCTGAGATTCTGGCGACCAGGCACCGCGTCCGAGCCAATGCCCATCGTGTGCCACCACATCAACGGTATCACCCGCTGCAGGTTTTCCCCCATTGACGTTGTGAATACCGTTGGAAAATATCCAAGGGTGGCGTCGCTCTAATGAACGTTCGCGGCCAGGTTTAAGTTTAATTCTGATAGCCATGGTACTGCCTAATTTAAATTGTAAAATGATTAATAACGATCCACGTCGCACCAGAAAAAGACTGCGTATAAGCCTTAATTACGGCTCATCAATCTCGTCTCAAGAGGCAGGGTTGCCATATCGAAGTAAGCTAAGGCGCGACGAAGGCAGATCATAGCCTGTTTTGAGCCTGAATGATGTAGTAACGACTCGATTGAGCCACTTAAATAAGTCTATTGTTAACGGGCAGAACTGCGGTAATCCTAGGATCTACCAAAAAAGTGGATAGTCGACTGACGCCGTGTCGGTCGCGGTCTACCTGCACAGCACTCTCTATATCAAGACGTTATCACGCTATCTCTATCGCGGTGTATTACCCGACAGTCGCATCATCAGTGAGATCGATAATCAAATCAGTTTTAACTATCAAGACAGTCAAACTCACACCAGCAAAGCGCGGAGGTTACCCGCTGTCGAATTTCTATGGTTGGTACTGCAACACGTGTTGCCCGTCGCTGGCGCGAGATTTCCATCATTACCAGAGATAAAGCGCACCTTAGCGAACCGCAGTGACCCTTGTTGCCAACAACCAATGCGCTTCATGGGAATACACCGGATATATAGGGAGGATTGAGAGGATTGCCGCCCGACAAGCTTCATGGGAATACACCGGATATATAGGGAGGATTGAGA
>SDWK01000184.1 GCA_004195335.1 Shewanella sp. | reverse complement strand
ATCAATAATAAGCCGTTTTTCGTCTTACAAGTCGTGATATTTAAAACAATCAAAAACTGTCCCAGATGTGCTGGCAGTTTTTTTAGGGGAGGGAGTTATAAAGATTTGGCAACTGAGCTGAAGATTTTTTTGTGACGCCTGCATAGGAAACTTTGACTACATGCCCATGGTTATAAAGGACGTCACGGTTGTCAAAATATAGGCGTAAGGCATTGCACTCCTGTCTCTGCCGTGAAATCTTCAGCGCAATTTTATTACCCTGAGAGTAACAATAGTCCCAATAACTATAACCAGAACTTGAACCGACGTTATTATCTGGTGATCTTAGCGCTCTTAGCGTCGCTCTTTGTGTTGTCCTGCCAATATATAGAATCTTGTATGGATTGATAGGGTCGTCTGTTGGGACAGCCACTTCAGTCAAAGATGCAACGAAAGGGGTTAAAGCAGATTCGCTGAAATATTTGGATACAACTATTATCTCGGGACCAGCACACCCTGACACAATTAAACTAAGGAGTAGATATTTTAGAAAGTTACGCATTTTAGCCAACTCCAAGGGGCTTATGAAATGAAGCTCCCCTTGCCCCGAACGGTTAACCTAGGATAGTCATTATACACTAAAAAAATAGGCTTACATTTCTGATACACAGAGAACATTCTTATTAATCCTCCCACATCGTTTTGGCCACTCAAATTATCAGAACTGATGAAATTCTTACTGGCCCTGCAATGTAAGAAAAGGCCACCTAGAAATAGATCCAGGCGGCCATAGTTTTGTAGATTAAAATGCTTCCTAAGTACTTCTATCAACAATAAGCCGACTTTCTTCTCAGAAGTCGTGATTTATGAGAATCTCTGGTCGCCTGTGCCGTACGACCATCAGGAGGGATGACATGGTGGCGACAGCCCGCCGAAAACAACTAGCGAAAGCTTTCTTGAAATGTCTAATGGATATACTGAAGGTTGTTGATCTTTACAGCAACACCAAATTTCCCGTCGTGCTGATCTACACGAATAACCTCTCCCTGACAACCTACTTTGACCGGCTTTCCGGGCAGAGCGTAAGCAAAGCCCAGCGAAAAGTTCAAATCCCCTCCTGTAACAAATGGATGATCAGCCAGGAAATAAATGCCCGCCCGACTGATGTCGCGCGTAACCAACTCTTCCGGTCCGATGTAAACTGGAATCTCGACACGAATACGCTCTGAACCCCTTTTTTCAACTTGATTCATAGTCACCACCTTATAGTGAGTTATTAAGGAATATAGAGCAGAATCTATATTAACTGAGGCGCCCTTTTCGGTTGTTAATTGGAAAGATCAGGCTCTACACCAGACCTCTTTTCTGTGCGTAAAGTGTCAGATCAACGCGATTGGTAATTCCAAGTTTACGGTAAATATTATGGACGTGAATCTTAATCGTACCCTCACGGACGATTAGCTTATCTGCAATCTTCTGGTTACTCAGACCGCCGGCGACACAGCGCATGACCTCAGTCTCCCGGGCCGTGAGAATTGTCGCAAGACGCCTCATCCCCGCCTCTCGATGCAGCATTTTTTCAAACGCATGGCCGATAGACTCTTTCTCCATCCACAAGCCCCCGGCAGCCACTTTTTGCAGACACTGCAACAACAGGTGAGACGGCATATCCTTCAGGACCACACCTTTGACCCCATAGCGAAGGGCATCAATCGTCTGATCTTCATCCATGGCCGTTGCCAGGATAACGACCATGACCTCAAGCGAGCTGTTTTTCAACTCGTTTATCAACTCAAGCCCTTTGCGATCAGGCAGATTGATATCAACAATCAAGATATCAGGCCGCTCTTTCCACACGGCCTTGATGGTCTCTGCCGCCGTCGCGCAACTGGCAAGAAGCTCAAATCCAGGTTCTGATTTCAATAGCTGGGCCAAACCAAGGAGAGAGAGTGGGTGTGGATCCGCAGCAACCAATTTAATGGCCATATAAACTCCAAAGGGACATCGCAATTAAGGAATTGACAACACAGTCTATCTCAATTTCGAGAGGTTGACAAAGAAGAGGGTCAAGAAACTCAAGCAGGCCATCCCCCCGGCCCTTTTGCGAAGGGCACTCAAAAACAATAAAAACCTTATGTTTCAAGCTCTTTTCGAGTAAAAGTATATCCAAGGTTCTAGGTAATTCAACCTATAGATACATTGCTACAAAACGATAAAATGGATAGGATTGGTTAGCATAAGGAGAAGACTATGACCCATCCCTCAGAAAAAAGAGCTTCGCAGCGTATCCAGGTTGAGGTTCCGGTTTATATCGGACAAGAAAAAGCCGTTACGCGCGATGTCAGTTGGTCGGGGATTTTTTTCCTGACTGATCAAACCTTTTTTCAAGGTGGGGTGTTAAATTTTTCATTGGATCTTAGTTATGCTCTGCCGGGAAAGCCGATCAGGCTGGACTGCCAGGGCGAAGTTATTCGCATTGAGCAGTTCGGCGAAAAGTTTGGCATCGCCGCAAAAATAAATGATTTTCAGTACCTTCACTAAAAAATGCAACAGATATAACCCGCAGGCAGGGTCAAGGGAGATAGAACCATGGCAAACGAAGACACCACCAACACCCAAACCGAAGAGACAACAGCCGAAACAGTTGTCGTACCGGTTCCCGAACCAGGGCAAGCTCTGACCGTTACCGTAGAGGCGGAGCAAATTCCCCAATTAAGCTTTGATCCGGGTACAGAGAGCACTCAGGAATTTGTGGGTAGTGACCTCGTTTTCACATTGGATAATGGTGCGGTTCTGACCTTCGAGGATTTCGCTGCAAGCATCAACGA
>SDWK01000143.1 GCA_004195335.1 Shewanella sp. | reverse complement strand
GATTAATTTAGGTTGAAAATATGAAATCAACGGAAAAAATTCACGTTGTGTCTACTCTTTGCCAAAATAAATTCGGCATTGTTGCTTGTATGGGATTGTTGGCATTTATTTTCTCATCCATCATGCCTGCTTATGCTGTAATTGAATATGATGTGAAGCCTGATAAAGAAGTAAAGAAATGGTCCGGCTATGTTAGTGCGGGTTATACGCGAAACGTCTATGGTGCTGAAAGCTACCATGCCTATGAGGCCTATAATTTGGATGGCAGGGTAAGCTATCGCACCGACTGGGGTAACTTGATGTTAACGGTCGGTGGTGAGAAGGAAACCCTGCATGGTAAGGAGTCGAGCTTCTACGATCCCTTTGTAGAGTATCGCACCCATGCTTACCGCTTGTCTGACACAGTAACAGTTAAAGGCAGTGCCGGTGTTTACCTGCCAGCCAGTCGCTATTCTAAGCGGGATAATCTGCAATATGCCCCCCGTGTAGCAGCCTATATTTTCTGGAGTCCGCTGGATAAACTGCGCTTTTATCTCTCCCCCCGATATCGCTATAACGCCTATCAATATCAGACCGCCGGTGAGCGGGTCTTAATCGAGCATAAATTCGACACTCTGGTCGATGCGTTTTGGATGTTCAACTCGAACTTGTATCTCGAAGTGAATGGTCGTTATCGGATGTCGAAAAATTATTATGGCAAACGCATGGATGACAGCTTCACTTTCGCCCAGGAGCTGGGATGGCAGTTCAACGAAGATTGGGTTTTGGCTCTGGGACATAACAATAGCGGTGGTTTTTACCATCCTGAAATTGGCCCTTCCGAGGGCTTCGATATCTACAATAAGAAGAGTTCTACTTTTTATCTGTCGGTTACAAAATATCTATAAAAACAATATTTAACAATGAGGTTGTAATGAAGAAGTCAATGCTATGCATTGCCATCACCAGTGCATTTGCGCTCAGTGGTTGTGGTGCGGGAGAAGAGCCCTATAAGGAGCTCCCTAAAGATGAGAAACAGGTAACTACGGCGGATATCGATAAGGCGGGTGAACGTCAGTATCTATATATTCGCAGCGTGGGCAAGGCGCCGCGTTATGCGGCTTCTATTCGTGGTTTCTCACAGGGCGATCCTAAGCTGGTGACCCTGCGTAAGACAGAGAATGGTATTCAGGTTCGTCAGCTCGATCGTGACGCAATTGGCTTAGGTCATGATAGTCGTTATACCGATGACTACAACAAGGCGCCAATCTTAACCATTCCGGGTGCCTACATAGATTATAAGTGTACCGAAGACCAGTGGCGTGAATGTGTCAATGTTGAACAGGAAAACACGGACGCCGATCTAAAATGGCAGGATAAGAAGTTTTTTGTTCCTGACTTCGCCCAGGCCAAGATCGCCGAGATGAGCTATAACGATCTGGTTACCTTTGGTCAATGTGTGACTGAAACTGAATCGCCAAGATTGGTCAATTCAGGTGACTGGAAAGGCTACGAAATGGATCTCGCTAAGGGCGTGATTAATTTCGAGATTGAACATACTTATCAGGCATCATCAAGTTGTCTTAATGATTTTTATCGCGGTAGCTTCGATAACTTGTCTTTCACCTCGACCGAGTATATCTCGATTGTGGCACTGGATGAGTTGGCAAGTCCTGATTATCAGGCAATTCCCTACAGCGAAGATGAGAATGGCACCTACGGTTTCTTCAGAACCTCACACTCATATCGTGATGTGACCGATAGTGCGGGTGTAGATGGCTACGTACGTACCTATATGAATCGCTTTAATCCTGCGAAGGCCGATATTACCTATTATCTGAGTAATAACTTCTTCCTGCCGAAGAATAAGCCTTATCTGGATGCTGCACAGCAGACGATCACGGCGCTCAACATAGAGAATAAGCTGTTCAACACAGGGTTCCCTGAACTTAAGATTGAACAGGCCAACGAAAAGCGACATGGCGACTTACGCTATAGCAACATCACCTTATTTGATGAGCCTCTAGATAACGGCCTAGCAGGCTACGGTCCATCTGCGGCGAACCCTATCACTGGTGAGATTGTCAGTGGCCGGGTGAACCAGTACAGCTCTAACCTGAAGCAAGGTTCGGTGCGCTACTATCGCCAGGTGCGTCTGGATTATAACCGCGGCAAACTAGATGTGGCCTCTGCGACCGAACTCACGGGTGTGCCTTACGTTGCGGCTCATCCCGTGGTTGCGTCTGAGCCTGTAGTGACATCTGCCAGCGATGCAGGCGCCGAATTCGCGAAGCCAACAGAATCGCTAGCGGTTGCAGCGACCGCGCTGCCACTTAAGCCAGTGGGTAACGGTTTCGATACATTGGCTAACTTCGATGAAGACACTCAGGCATTTTGGTCTGAGCACACCATGATGCATGTGGACACCGTATTTGCCGAAGGTGGCAAGAACCGTGAACTGCCAAGGGGTATCAAGGGACACACCATTGACTGGACCAATTCGGCCATGTGGGTCGATGGTAATGTTGGTGGTAAGCTGATTGCCTTCGAAAGAATGCCTGTGTCACTGCAAGATGAGTTGACGACTAAGCTCGCCGCTCAAGGATTTGCTGGCACACTGAGTCATGAGTTGGGCCATAACTTTGGCTTGCGCCATAACTTCGCCGGTAGCCGCGATGCTGACAACCTCTTCACTCAGGCCCAGCTGGATGAGTTGAGCAAAGCCTTTACCGCTGCTGGTTACCCAACCCTAAATGCCAAGGCTGAGTTTGCCAGTCAGATGGATTATAACGTCAACCGTTTTGCCACCTTGCTGCAACCCTATGACTTGGCTGCACTGAGATTCGGTTATGCTCGTGAGGTTGAGCTGAAGCAGACCACTGCTGCTGACGAGGTTGCACAGGCTAAGGCCGAGGGCGTTGCTCTGAGCCGTACTTTTGTGTCGCTCAAAGCGGAAGATGAGAAGCGTCGTCAGGAATTGGCTGCGGGTAATATTTTTGGTGATTCCAAATTCGGTGCTCTCTATAACATAGCGCAGAATAACGATTTGCGTTATTTCGCCTACTGTACAGACGGGCATGTGAGCCTCAACAGCAACTGTAACCGCAGTGATGCTGGCGAGAAGCTAGATGAGATCACTCAGTTCTATATCGACAGATACCAGGATAGTTACGAGACGACTAACCTGCGTCACAACCGTCAGACCCTGTTCGAAGATAACAGCCTGAGCTACACGGTGCGCCGTAAGCATCAGTTCGATGAAATTCGTCAGTTTATCGAAGATGTCACAGGTATCGAAGACAGAAATGGTTTAGCTGAGAACAGCATTTCAGAGTGGTGCAAGGGAAATCCAGACGCTTGGTATTGCAGTTATCAACGCTCGGTTGATATATCTTCTGATCTGTTCCTTAAGCTGATCGGTGAAAATGATGCTACGGTCGATGTCACCTTTAACTGGATTAAAGATGGTACGCCAGCCTTGAAAAAGAGTTACAACTTCGCCAAGTTGTTGGAGCAGTATCGCTCCAAGAGCGAGGATATGACTATCAAGTTGGCACCGGGTGAAGTGGTTAGTCAGTTCTCTGACTCGCCTGAAGCCTTGAGGGAGTTGATCCTCAAGTACGGTATCGTGCCGGATTATCAGGATCAGCTGACACCTGAAGTGGTATTTTCAGGTCGCCTGCTTAACGGTATTAAGGCTCCAGCTTCTTCGCCGAACCATCCCTATGTCAACGAGCGTGACGTGCTGGGTGTATGGCCTGACAAGCTGTTAGCTGTCCGTGCCTTGGTTTCTCGCACGACAGCGCGCAGCACTACTGGTCGTGGACATAGAGCCTTGGTGGATCTGCCTTCCGTTGAACCTGTGTTCAAGGGGATGTTATGTAAGATGGTGATGGGTGAGGGGACTGGCTATACCATGATCACCGAGCAATGTAATTTAGATGACAAAGTCACTAAATACCTGCCTGGTTTTACCGATTTTGCTGAGCAGAGCATAGAACCGTTGCCAAATTATGATCGCTCGGTGTCGCGTTACTTTGGTTTCGATACCGTTAACGGTCAGCCCAAGGGTAAGAGCAACCTGTTAGAGATGATGCTTCGACAGGTTAATCTAGCATCGGTTGACAGCGATTATCAGGGTGAGGAAAAGGCGCGTATCTGGCGCGAATATGTGGGTATTCACCTAAGCGGTCCTTCGATCGATACTAAGGCGAGTATCCGCTTAAATGGGCGCATTTATGTCGCAACGTCAGAGAACACTCTTGCCCTGGGATTGATAAGTCGTATTGGTGAGCTCGAGGCAGCAATAGAGAAGTTTAAAGACGTTGATGCCGATAACGTTAAAACTGCTGTTGCTAAATTTAGAACGCAGCTTGATAGAGATCATTTGGTACTGACTTATCTACCTGTATTGGACTAAGCGATAAGTTAGATGAGGTTCATGGCGTGCCGTGAACTCTCTTAAATCGAGTGATCCTAAATGCCGTTGTGGAACATTATCCTCAGCGGCATTTTTTTGTGTGTCATTGGTACTCATTACCTGGCTTGAAACGGAACGATGATGGGTCGATGAATACGGGCAAGTTTACGCGCAATCAAACAGATGTGAGACTCTGTAGCCGGCGCTGCGGTGGTTCTGGAAGAGAGTGTTAGCTTCTCTTGGAAGGCGGAGAACTATGTTGAGTTCCGTCGTGCCTTCCAGCAATTACCATTGCTATCAGGTTCGTAATTAACATTGGATTGGTTATATACCGAGTTTGTTAATCGATGCTGATTGAGCCGGAATGATGCCATTGGCCGAGGCTCTCCGTGAGAGGGCCTGAGCCTGACAATAAAGCATGCCGCTGTGAGGTAACACTCACAGCGGCATTTTTGTAGCGAACAGAAAGTTGTACGGCTCTTAGCCTTGGCGAGTTAATTTCACGTTGGTTAAATTACAGAGTGCCTGTAGCAAAGATATGGGGGTATGGCTTTGTGTCTAGATGTCTGAACATACTAGCTTGGCTAGGCAAAACGGCAATGAACGGCCAATAAAAAGCCGCTTTTCAGCGGCTTTTCGTTTACATTGAAATGACCTAAATCGTTAAGATTTAGCGCGTTTCATCGCGGTGAAGAACTCATGGTTAGTCTTGGTCATGGCCAATTTATCGATAAGGAACTCCATGGCACTTACTTCATCCATAGGGTGGAGGATCTTACGTAGGATCCACATCTTCTGCAGTTCATCTGGTGTCGTTAGCTTCTCTTCACGACGGGTACCAGAGCGGTTAAAGTCGATAGCAGGGAAGACGCGCTTTTCAGCAGCTTTGCGAGACAGATGTAATTCTTGGTTACCTGTACCTTTAAATTCTTCGTAGATGACTTCATCCATCTTAGAACCGGTATCAACCAGTGCTGTCGCAATAATCGTTAAGCTTCCGCCGTGCTCGATGTTACGGGCTGCACCGAAGAAACGCTTAGGACGATGCAGTGCGTTAGCATCAACACCACCGGTAAGAACTTTACCCGATGATGGAATCACTGTGTTGTAAGCACGTGCGAGACGTGTGATTGAATCAAGTAAGATAACAACATCTTTCTTGTGCTCAACCAGGCGCTTAGCTTTTTCGATAACCATTTCGGCAACTTGTACGTGACGGCTAGCTGGCTCATCGAAGGTAGAAGCAATGACTTCACCCTTAACCATGCGCTGCATTTCCGTGACTTCTTCCGGACGCTCATCGATAAGCAGAACCATCAAGACTACATCTGGATTATTGTAGGAGATGCTTTGGGCAATATTTTGCAATAACAGTGTCTTACCCGCTTTTGGCGGTGCAACAATCAAGCCACGCTGACCTTTACCTATCGGTGAACACAGGTCGAGAATTCGTGAAGTAATATCTTCAGTTGAACCATTACCACGTTCCATACGCATACGTTCTTCGGCATGTAGTGGGGTAAGGTTTTCGAATAAGATTTTTGTGCGGGAGTTTTCTGGCTTGTCGAAATTGACTTCGGAGACTTTCAAAAGTGCGAAATAACGTTCGCCTTCTTTCGGTGGTCTAATTTTACCAAAAACAGAGTCTCCGGTACGTAAACTAAAGCGGCGGATTTGGCTAGGAGATACATAGATATCATCCGGTCCAGCCAAGTATGAGGCATCGCCACTTCGTAGAAAACCAAATCCATCCTGCAGAATTTCTAAAACACCACCACCGAAAATATCTTCACCGCTTTTGGCGTGGGCTTTAAGGATTGAAAATATAACGTCCTGCTTACGAGCACGAGCAGGATTTTCCACGTTCATTTCTTGGGCTAATAGTACTAAATCTGAAATCGAGGTGTCTTTTAATTCTGATAAATTCATCTTGGTGGGTCTTTTTATGCGAGAGAAGCTATCTGTGATCAATGAGTTATTAAGTATAGGATATTGATCGAATAGCGAGATGTGGTTAGTTTGGAAATACTTTGGTTATTAAAGTAGCACTATAGTGGCGGTGCGTCTAGAAATTTAGGTCAACCTGACACAATTTAATGAATAAGCTGTGTCAGGAATCACTATATATAACCAAGCCACTTCAAAATGCTCGTTTCAGAGCTCCCGTAGGATAGCAGAACAAGGCAGTGATTGACGAGAATGGTTAGTCCCTTTTCAATATCACTAACGCAGTGCAGCTATTTCGTGAAGACCACCACGGATGATGGGAATGTCGTTAATGCAGGAGCAATTAACGACCTTGAACTCTGTCACTTCTCGACATGCAGAATCCTGCATGTCGAGGTGGTTTTGGTATAGGCTCATTGTTCGATCTTAACGATAAATTTTTGCTGTATCGTTCAAATTAGAGCGACCTATATACTAAGGATATAGGCTGATTACCCAAGTTAAACCGGATAATTAAAGTTGAGCGTCGATAAACTCTTTCAACTGAGTTTTAGAAAGCGCACCCACCTTTGTACCTGCCAGTTCGCCGTTCTTAAAAATAAGCAAAGTTGGGATGCCACGAACGCCGTATTTAGCTGGCGATACATTGTTTTGGTCCACATTTAGCTTAGCGATGGTGACCTTACCTGCATACTCTTCGGCAACATCATCAAGGATAGGGGCAATCATTTTACAAGGACCACACCATTCAGCCCAAAAATCTACGATTACTGGTAGCTTAGAGTTGATTACGTCATTTTCGAAGCTGTCGTCACTTAGGTATACAATTTTGTCGCTCATGATGTTCTCCAGTTAGTTTGCCATTGCTGGTTTGTTAATGGCTTAACCTGTATATTGGGTTTGAAAAAAACTTTTCAAGGTAGAATTAATCGACTTTAAAGTTACTTTTTATTATTAGTCGCTATTTCAAACGATTGAGTTTCTTATTGCAACCCCAACTGGTATGCTGCCGCTATGAGCGAAACACATTTATCTAATCAGAAGTTTGCCGACTTTTCTCTTCAAACAGAGATAAAAACAGCACTTATCGAGAGCGGCTTTGAATACTGCACGCCTATTCAAGCGTTATCTCTACCTATTCTTCTTCAGAAAAAAGATATTGCGGGTCAAGCGCAAACGGGCACAGGGAAAACATTAGCTTTTCTTGTTGCCACGTTCAATCACCTGCTTACCAGCCCTATTCCGGAAGGCCGCCAGCTTAATCAGCCCAGAGCGATTATCATGGCCCCCACTCGTGAACTTGCAATTCAGATCGCCAAAGATGCGGATCTGCTTGCTAAACACACTGGACTGAAAGTCGGAATAGTCTACGGTGGCGAAAGTTATGACGTTCAGCGTAAAGTGCTGGATAAAGGGGTCGATATTCTTATCGGCACCACTGGCCGTATCATAGATTATGTTCGTCAGGGGATCCTTAACGTCAGTTCGATTCAAGCTGTCGTTTTAGATGAAGCCGATCGTATGTTTGACCTTGGCTTTATTAAAGATATTCGTTTTCTCTTCAGGCGCATGCCGGATGCCAAGTCGCGTCTGAATATGCTGTTTTCTGCGACTCTGTCAATGAAAGTGCAAGAGCTTGCTTATGATCATATGAACGAGCCAGAGAAAGTTGAAATTGCACCGAACGAAAAAACCTCTAAGAACATCAAAGAGGAAATCTTCTATCCATCTATGGATGAGAAGATGCGTCTGTTGCTTACCCTTCTTGAGGAAGATTGGCCGGAAAAGGCGATTATATTCTCAAATACCAAACACAGCTGTGAAAAATTATGGTCTTGGTTAGAAGGCGATGGACACAGAGTTGGATTATTGACCGGCGATGTTCCACAAAAGAAACGTATTCGTATTCTTGAGTTGTTCACCGAAGGACAACTGGATCTCTTGGTTGCTACCGATGTAGCCGCCCGTGGTTTGCATATTTCAGATGTTTCTCACGTATATAACTACGATCTTCCCGATGATTGCGAAGATTATGTACACCGTATCGGTCGTACGGGTCGCGTCGGTAAGAAAGGTGTATCGGTTAGCTTTGCTTGTGAAGAGTATGCGTTGAACTTGCCTGCAATCGAAGAGTATATCAATCACACTATTCCTGTTAGTAACTATGATAGCGAAGCGTTGCTGGATGACATTCCTGCTCCTGTCAGAGTACACAGAAAGCATAACAGTCGACCTCAAGGACGTTCTGGCCCAGGTGGAAAGCCACAAAGTGGTAACCGTAACGCCCCACGTCGTCACGATAAAACTCGCAGACACTCGTAGAGTTCTCCGATAGATGTCAGAGACTCCTCCATACGCAGCGATTACGTTGGGTTCGAATAGTTTCAACATGTTGGTTGCCAAGACTCTTGGTGGCCAACCTGAAATTGTTGCCAAATATAAACGTAAAGTCAGACTAGCAGAAGGAATTCAAGGCGATGGTACCTTAAGTGAAGAGGTGCTTGTTCGTGGTTTGGATTGCTTAGCGATGTTTGCGAAAATGCTGAAGCAGGAGGGGATTGCTCCCGATAATGTTGCCGTTATTGCAACTGCAACTCTCAGGCATATCGACAATTCAGATGATTTTTGCCAACGTGCCTTGCCTATTCTTGGTCATCCTATTGAGATCATCTCTGGTATGCAGGAAGCGGAGCTTATCTATCAAGGTATGGTCGCGACAACGTGTGCAGAAGGTCGCCGATTAGTGATTGATATCGGTGGCGGCAGTACTGAATTTATCATAGGTGATGATGATAAGGTTCTGCTGAAAACCAGCCTATCTATGGGATGCGTTACTTTCAATGAACGCTTCTTTAATTCTTTTCCATTCCAACAGCTCGATTTCGATGATGCTCAAGCTCAAGTCGAAGCCGTTTTAGGGCAATATTTGGGTGAGCTCAAAGCCTTAGGTTGGCATTGTGTTGTCGGAGCTTCCGGCAGTGTGCAATCTGTGGCTGAGTTACTGAATCATCGCAATGAATCAGCAAGTATCACACCTACGGTACTCAATACTCTGAAGCAAGAGATCCTGGAACAGAAAGATATCTCGATGCGGGACATTAGCGGACTGCACCCAGAAAGAGCCCCTACTTTTGCCGCCGGTATATCCATACTGCTGGCTTTGTTCAATTTGCTTGAAATTGAAAAGCTTAACCTTTCTGGCGGCGCACTTAGAGAGGGCGTATTACAACGATTAGCAAATCGGATAAAGTAACCCGAGTTCAGGTTACTGAATCAGTCATCGACTTTAAAATTCAATTATTTTAGTGAAACTACAACAAGAAGGGTTGCACTTTAGCTGACACAGAATTTTGCCCGCCCCCAAAGCCCCTCCCTTTATGAAGGTGATTTTTTACTGTCACTATTCAGAATTACGTTCCCTTAATGATGTTAAATCGCCCACCCTGACATAG
>SDWK01000971.1 GCA_004195335.1 Shewanella sp. | reverse complement strand
CTCTGCTGATCTTGAGTATAGCTGCTTGAATGAACCGGCAAGGTGACGGTAATCGCTGTTATGGCCATTAAGGTCGTGACAATAGCGAGGGCTCGTTTACTTAAAATGCCAATTAACAACTTATGCATTTTGAATATTCCTGTCTAATATCATTGCGTTTATATCCCTATATACTCAAGCTACTTCAAAATGCTCGTTTGGGTATAAAGCACTTCAATATCATCACATTGGTTCATGAACTACATTCAGATCAATTTAACTTATTTTCATCTATGTGGTAGTCGATGAGGGCCTTATCGAGCAGGTGTGGATCGAGCTTTTTACTGGTATCAACCCCTAGCAGCTGCATCTGGTGCGCCTGTCTGACTAAGTTTCCTTTGCCGCTGGAAAGTTTGTTCATGGCACTGGCATAGGTTTTTTCAGCGGCGTCAATTGCTCTGCCTAACTTTTCCATGTCGTCGATATATCCACACAGTTTATCGTATATTTTTCCGGCTTGTTTGGCGATCTGTTGCGCGTTTTGATTTTGATATTCATAACGCCAGATATTGTTAATTGTCCTTAATGCCACCAGAAGGTTTGTCGGACTCACCAACATGATATTTTGTTCCAAAGCGTAGTTGACCAGACTTGGATCATGTTCGAGGGCCAGTAAAAACGCAGGTTCCAGTGGAATAAACATTAACACGTAATCCAGACTGGTTAATCCATGCAGTTTTTGATAATCCTTCTGACCCAGGCCTTTAATATGACCTCTCATCGAAAGAACATGGTCTTTCAGGGCTTGAGCTCGAACATTGTCATCATCACTATTGAAGTAACGCTCATAAGCCACCAGTGACATTTTCGCATCGATAACAACATCTTTGTTTTCAGGAAGGTGAACGATCACATCTGGTTTGAATCGTTTGCCATCTTCATTTTTAAGATCGCTTTGGGTGTCATATTCATGACCCTCTCGTAACCCGCTTTCCTGCAAGACACGGTCGAGAATCACCTCTCCCCAATTACCCTGTTGTTTATTATCCCCTTTAAGGGCGTTGGTTAGGTTGACAGCGTCCTGACTCATCTGCAGATTGAGTGATTTAAGCGATTCCAGTTGATGGTTGAATGCACTGCGCTGGGATTGCTCGTTTGTGTATGACTCATGAACTTGTTTTCTAAACCCTTCTAACTGCTGTTTAAAAGGTGCGAGAATACTGTCGAGTTGATGAGTGTTCTGGTGCTGAAGTTTTTCGCTTCGCTCTTCGAAGATTTTGTTGGCTAAATTTTCAAATTGTGTTTTGAGTCGAAGTTCGGCATTTTGTAAGACGGTAACTTTATCCTGCATCGCTTCCTGCTCTGCCGTAAATTTAACGGTCAGAGTCTGTTGCATCGAATTGGATTTTGATAATGCCAACTGAGTTTCCATCAGTTTTCGTTGACACTCACTTAATTGAGTCTCTAATTTTGGCAGACGACTCGTCTCGGCCTGTGCTTTTCCGAATGCGGACAGGTTCTGTTCAAATTTGAATTGAAATTGCTCGAGTTGCTGATCTTTATCAGCGAGCAGAGTGTCACTATTACTTAGTGCCACTTGTATATCCTCAATCGATTGCTGATGTTGGGCCACCAGTTCTTCTCTTACACTCTGCCATCTGTGGCGGGTGAGTTTTTGATTCAGAAGCGCGCCGATTAAGATTGCCAGGAATGAGACGGCTGCCAAGACTAATATTTCGGGTACAGAAAGAGCGATATCGATAGGCATAAAGAGAAGGGCCATGGTTTTAAGAGTCAAAGTAAAGTCATAGATTCTCATGCAGGCTCGCTATCTTCAAGTGCTATAGGCCTAAATGAATAACTCTTAATCGATTATCATGCCAAGTGACATTAAAAGGCGTTGAGAGAGTCGTTGGAAGTGGCGTGTGAAGGATGAATATTGAAATATCGGCCATGATAATGAGAATAATTACAGTGTTGGGGAATTTTATCTGAATATCTCCTGTCTTATAGTTTAGGTTTAATCAATATACTCAGCAGAGGTGTGTAGTGACGAGTCGATTTACAAAAGGTGTATTAAAAAGAGCACCGTGGGATTTGAAAGATTCACAGGTAACGCCTGAGTCAGTGTTCAGCGATCGCCGTAATATCGTTAAAGCATTGGGGTTTGGCGCAATCGGAGCGAGCATTCCTGGACATGTTCAGGCGGGAATTTTCGACCTTTTCGGTCAAAAAGATCCTGCCAGTTCGTTTATCACCTCACCGTTGACATATTCTGCTAATCCCCTGTTTACCGGCAAGGAGAGTCATACACCTTTTGAGAAAGTGACGACCCATAATAATTTTTATGAGTTTGGTACCAGTAAGCAAGACCCCGTCGAAAATGCACAAGGCTTTAAGGTCGACCCTTGGACCTTGGTGATTGAGGGCGAAGTTGAACGTCCATTAACATTAGATCTCAATGATCTCACTAAGCTCATGGCACTCGAGGAGCGCACTTATCGATTACGGTGTGTCGAGGCCTGGTCGATGGTGATCCCTTGGGTAGGTTTTCCGCTAGCCGCTTTACTGAAGAGAGCGGGAATGACCAATAAAGCAACCCACGTCGCTTTTGAGACCCTGTTCGATCCTGAGCAGATGCCGGGTCAAAAAAGTCGATTGATGGGCGGAGGGATACATTACCCCTATGTCGAAGGTCTCACCATCGCCGAGGCGATGAATGATCTGTCATTCTTATCTGTTGGCCTATACGGAAAACGTTACCGCCGCTAAATGGGGCTCCCGTACGACTGGTCGTGCCTTGGAAGTATGGCTTTAAGAGTATTAAATCC
>SDWK01000725.1 GCA_004195335.1 Shewanella sp. | reverse complement strand
GCTGGATGCTGCGCTTTATAAACAGAGTGGTTCTGCATGACCGGTGTGTTGATACCAACATGACGTGTAGGACCGGCTTTAGCCGGGAAGGATGGAACAAACAGGCCACCGCAGCTAAAGCAGCTCCTACATAAGAGCTCGTAATTTTAAGTTCAAGAAAAAGCCAAGAAAGCAGCGAGGAACGAGTTCAGGCAAAGAGAAAGCTGGATTCCGGCTAACAACATGCCGGAATGACGTGTGATGATATGATGTGCCTAGTGCCTAGCCCCAAAACATTCGCGGCTAAAGCCGCTCCTACATAGAGAATATCTCACTTCTGCAATAACGCTTGTAGCTCGTAACCCGAAGGCTCGTAGCGTGGGCCTCGTACCTCACAACATTAATCTACCCAATGTAATACATCACGGATAATCGACCAGCGAGGTTGCTGCTCGGTGGCACCCTGACCCAGCATCCAATAGTTATAGAAGCGGTCCTGATGGCCATCCACCTTACGCAGGCGTTGCCAATTGTTGACATAGTTGAGCAGGGATTGATTGTTCTGGGCCACTGCGTAGGCAACAGGGTAACGAGACTTGCTTTCGAGCAGCGCTATACCATACCCGGGAAAGAACAGGGTCCAGGCTGAGCCTGCCTGAGCACTGATGACCACGGCATCGTATTTATCATCCTTCTGTCTGAAGAAGTTTTTATATCCCTCGATTTTAACAAACTCGATATTGGGGTAGAGCGCAGCAACATCATCGATGGCATCGCCATGTTCAGCGTAGGCAATGGTGACCTGCTCCATCTCTAAGATGCTCTGGTTGCTTTTGAAACTGCTCACTAAGTGATCTTTAGTCGCGATGGCAAGGTTAAGTTCCAGCACGGGTTCGCAGTAGCTGAGTTGGTCCATCTGTCTGATATCCATGGCCAGCCCGGACATGGCAATATCGAAAAAGCCAGACTCAAGAGAGCGGGCTAATTCAGCCTTGCGAAACGGGATAAACTCCACCTCGACTTCAAGGTCTTCGGCTAACTTTGTCGCCATTGCGCTATCGAATCCCACTAACTGACCGGCATTATTGTAATAGCTAAAAGGCACATTGCTGGGGGTATAGCCGACTCTTATCACTCCTCGGGTTCGTATGGCTTGGATATCGGCCACTTCAGAGGTGGGAGTCTGACCTAAGACCGGAAACTGTTTCTTTACCTTAGTCGGTACTTTATCGGCCACCTGCATATTGGCTATCACCTCGCTGGTGATAGCCGGACTATTAATAAACATGCCCATGCCTATACGACAGGCAACTAGTGTCAGCAAAACCCCTGCGACTACACCTACCCCCATTTTAATGAGCGGAGCTGGTCTGAGTTTGAGGCTCTTTTGAAACAGGGCCGCGGTTAACAGGGTTAGGGCAAACAGGTTCATTACCGCAGTAATGGAGCCGAATTTTCCGGTGATAAAGCCTGCCATTACGAATAGTTGGAATAGATCCGCGGGCAGGTGTACCAGATCCAGCATAAAGGGAATGGCGACATAGACGCTGCCGAACAATGACAACAGACCACTGACTGACAGCGATGGAATAGTGGTGAGTTCGACAGGGGTGCCATTGAACCAGCCAGCAAAGAAGACAAACAGGATCACTGTGAGTTTACCGATATTGGGAAAGGTAAAGGCGATGGGAACCAAAATTTCAATCAGCGTCGCCCCGTCTTCACTGAGGTTGTCGTGCTCACGCATGATCTGCTTGCACTCTTCCACAATTACGGGGATCACAATAAAAATGTTTCCGGTGGCAAAGGCGGTGATTAAACTGGCCTTGGAGACCCTCAATGCCTGCGCGAATGTAACAGGAGTGATAGAGGCGATAATCCAGGGCAATATCCAAAAAGTCAGCAACAGGCATAAAACAAAATAGCTGATCAGGTAGACCTGCATGCTGGCAAATTCATCGACCCCCATGGTCCCCGCGGCTGATGCCGACATAGCAAAAATGCCGATAGGCAACACCTTTACCAGCCCCTGAGTAATACGGGAAAAGACCTCACTGGTGGTGTGCATGAAGATGAGTATATGTTGTTTATGCTCGCCCTCCATGCCGATAAGGGCCAGCCCCATGGCGATGCTGAATACCACCATGGCGGGCACATAACCAGCCGCCATCGATTCGAACGGGTTAGAGGGAATATAGAGTTTAAAGTAATCGATTGCCGCGACGGGCTCTATGGTACTGGTGCTGAAGAAAGAGGCTGACTCAACGAAGGGGAATGATAATGGCATTAAGGCGACGGTGATGAGTCCGATTAGCCATAGCAGTAACATGATGAGTCCGGCGCGACTGAAGATGAGCATGGCGGTGCTCTTTTGTAATTTACCTATACCACCGACCAGTGAGACCACGATATAGGGGAGTACTGTCATCTGCATCAGTAAGATCACGCTGGTGCCAATAGAACTCAGCCAACCGACGGACTCACCGAAGAATATACCAATGGCAAAACCGACAAACATGGCGACTAACATCTGGCTGGAGCTGGTCATAGAGAGCATTTTTTTAAACACAGATATCATTCCATTTGAGTCGTGTAAATTGATGTCGCCAAGCTTCACCGCTGTGATCGCTTTGCGGAGATTAAAACTGGTTGGGTGTCGGTAATTATAGATTGAACTGTTAATGAAATTAAAGCATTTACTTTCAAATGTTAACACTAATATCCAAATTCATTATCACTATTGCATCTTAAGCCATTGGTCAGGTGCAGCTTCAATCTGGTTGAGCCTGATTAAAGTAAAAATATGGGAAAAGTGTAGCCTTAGAGGCTTAATT
>SDWK01000720.1 GCA_004195335.1 Shewanella sp. | reverse complement strand
CTCTCCCTCTATGGCCCGGAGCCATCTCCTTAGACTCTTGGAATTCTCTGATCCCGGCTCCATCAGAGAGCTTGTCGACGAAGATCTTCACGACCTGTTTCGTCTTTTGGGACTCAGTCCCTATGATCCCGTTGTTCTTTATGCCCTCGGAAAGGCTTTTGAGAATTCAGGTTTTTCAAGAACCAGTCAGCTTTTTTTTCTGCATGGGACAGTCTGGCTCTTGGACGATGAGTACAACGAAAAATGTCAAAGAGGCATTCGCGACGATTATTTTGTGGCCAACCTGACGACTCCCGGGTCGGAATTCGCAAGTATGAGCGAAAGGGTTAGGGAGCGGTACTGGTCAGTCGGACCTTTTCAGGGGAAACTGGCTGACCTTGTTGCCCAGAGTATGGGAACTATGCCAATTCGTTACACGGGCCCAGAGCCATCAGCGTTGGGACAGATACGATCCGCTCTCAGCAGTGAATCGCCAAATCTTGAAGAGGTTCAAAAGCTGATTGAGGATTCGCTGGATGACGCTCCATCAGTTGCCATGTTCAAGCTAATGGCTCAGGTGTTGGAGAAGAGAGGTGAGCCGCTGCTAGCATTATCGTTCCATATGCAGGCCGGTTCGGCCCCTGGTGATGCGTTTCTTGGACCTGACAACTAAGTGAGTACAGGAGCAAGGATGGCAGGATACAGAGCCCATTTGTTTGGCGGCGCAACGACATCTGCAATTTTAACAGTTAGCGCACTGTTCGCTGGATTTATTGAATTAATGTTCGCTCCAGTTGTTTTTGTCCTCGGGACGACAGGTGGACTGCTTCCGGACTTGGACAGTGATACCGGAAGACCGGTTCTTATGCTGAAGGGGTTTCTCTCCTTGGTTGTTCCTGCGGCTGTTGCCATAGATTTTTACAAGGCAGGATCCTCGGCGGGTGTGATCTTTATTGGCACGGCCATAACGTATTTGGTGGTTAGGGTTGTCCTTTTCAGGGTGTTCACCCATCTTACCATTCACCGTGGCATCATGCACAGTGTTCCTTTTGCAGTGAGTTGCGGCCTTGCTGGGACCCTTCTGGTCCGGCCGATGGACGACCAAGCCGCAATTGCCGCAGGATTTGCCATTTTTTTAGGGTGCTTGACCCACCTGGTAATAGACGAATTGAACTCCTTCACTTTCAGGTGGGGTTTCTTGCCGGTTCTTAAAAGTTCCAGTGGTTCGGCCCTGAAAATGAAGTCGAATTCGTTGTCCGCAAATCTTTTTTGTTATTCGGCTCTTATCGTTTTAATGTTGGCAGTATTTTTTAGTGTCTAGATGTCAGGTCAGGAATCATGCGGGACCTGACAGCTAGACACTAAAAGGGCCACCCCTCAGGATCGCCCCTTCCTGGAACATTAAAGTGATAACTGTTACTGCCCTCCCTTTGCCCAAGCAACAAATCCAACTGCAAGAATCAAAAGAAGAAGCAAAAGGTGCCCACCTACCTTCTCAGGAAAATGCATAGCAAAGAGCACAAGCAGAACGAGCCACATTACTAACGCTTTAACCATGCTACCTCCTCGGCTCTACGTATGTGCACATTAGATCTTTAACTCCAAATAGTATCATCGTTGTCCAGTTTTATTAATTTCTCTAAAACTTCTTCAGTTCGGCAAGTTAGGGCTTCGTTGCTAAATCCAGAAGCGCCTAAATCTAATTTTTCTGCCAATTCATTTGTAACTAATATTTCACCATCGGAATGCGAATCAACCCAATCCGCAACATATGAGCTATTATCTGTTGCCTTAAGTTGAATTTCCCAAGATTCACCTGTTGATTCATCAAACATAAGAACATCAGTTCCGGGATGATTTGTGTCACTGAATAGCGCAGCGGTTACGCTGTCGCCATCAAGATTTTCCATTTCAACAAACTCGACTTCATGGAGAATCCCTTTTACATTGCTTACAATTCCTGCAATCTGGTTCTCATCATATCCCTTAAGATAATCCCCTAAATCTTCAATTGATGCATTTTCAAGTCGTGGAGACGATCTTCTAAGTGCTGTTAAAACTGTTTGTTCGTCAGATGAGAAATGATCAGAATCAGAAGTAACAAGCCTTGCAAAAGCTCCAAGAATCGCAATTTCATCAAAATTTTTCTTTATGTATCTGGCTTTAGCTTGCAATGTGTTCCGATTAGTCATTTCGAACGACCATTGTTTTTGATTGAGTCACTATATCGTTCCTACAATCCTTCCCCTCTTTTTTTCCTTTTTTAAGTGCTTCATTCCATAGATCCTTAAGGACTTGCTCATCAATACGATCCCCTCTAAATTTCTTTTGGAAATAATAATCCATTACTCTACCTATGGCATATGTCAGACCAAAAACCAGAGGAATAGATGTTATTGCTCCTAAAAATGGGATGAACGTTTTATATAATCCAATTACGCATTGTTGTGCTAAAAGACCGAGTCCAACAACTGAAGCAATTTCAACGATAATGTCTTTAGCTTCAGACTCAGAAACAGGAACACCACGTATTGAAGCGATACGAGTCCCCATAAAAGCCTGAATTGGGGTTAAAATGAAAAAATCAGCAAATGGTATGGGCTGAATTGCTATCCCGGCACATACGGCAGAAGTAATTTTAATCATTTTTGAAACTTTTTCATCATCAGTTAGGGAATCATCATTTTCAACGCTGAAAAGTTTCTCTTTGGCCGATGAAAAAAAAGAATTCAGTACTGAATTGTCCCTTGTTTCATTTTTCGACACAATCCCCTCCTTTAAGCGTTAAGTATCAAAATTACATGTAGCCATTATTCAATTAATATAGTTCAACCT
>SDWK01000136.1 GCA_004195335.1 Shewanella sp. | reverse complement strand
GAATCTAAGGTTTAAACAAATATTACAAACACACTATTTGGACTGCTAGGAATTAGCACTCTCTTAATTCAAGAGCCACTATTTCAATGACTGATGAATCGCTATCAATGCCGCCAATGGTTCGGCCGCTTGAGTGATAGGGCGGCCAATGACAAGATAATCAGAGCCAGCTTCAATAGCCTGAGATGGTGTCATAATCCTATGCTGATCGCCTTTATCTGATCCTGCAGGACGAATTCCGGGTGTCACTAATTTGAAGCTTTCACCAAGGCTTGATTTAAGGAGTTGCGCTTCGTGAGCCGAACAAACAACCCCATCAAGACCCGCCCGTTGAGTGAGCTTTGCCAAACGTTGAACGTGTTCGAAGGCTGGAACATCGATGCCGATAAGCTTAAGATCTTCATCGCTCATAGAGGTTAATACGGTAACCGCGATGAGCAGAGGCGCATCTTTACCATAAGGAACCAAAGCCTTCTTTGCCGCTTCCATCATCGCCAACCCACCGGTGGCATGCACATTGGTCATCCAAACACCTAACTCAGCAGCGGCTGTTACAGCTTTAGCCACTGTATTTGGAATGTCATGGAATTTAAGGTCTAAAAACAGGTCAAAATCGCGACTATGGATATCTTTAACCAGTTCAGGGCCAAAGAGGGTAAACATCTCCTTGCCCACTTTTAAACGACACATTTCAGGGTCTAATTGATCAATTAATTGCAAAGCAGCTTTTTTATCATCAAAATCCAAGGCGACCACGATAGGTTTATTATTCATTCTTTCTCCAATTGCTTTGCATTCTACTGTTCTTTTTCATTAGCGAGTCAAGGGTTCCCTTGTCTCATTGTTAAATGGAATGGGTCTATTCGCCATCCAATCCCCGGATCCGTTTAATGCTTCCCCAGCTTTTGCAAGAGGGGCAATGCCAATAGAGACTGTGGGAAGGGAAGCCACATTCACTACAGCGATAACTTGGTCTGAACTTGATCTGTTGCTCTACTAATTGCTCAAGCATGGTCAAACTTGCTTTAGCCTGCCCATCTTCTGCTTGTAGCATCTGCATCTGCATCAGGTGCTGAAAACTCTTCATTGTCGGATGGCGGTATAAACCATCGAGTACTAATTTCTCAGCAGCATGAGCCTCCCCTTGTTCTATCAGGTGCTGAGCAAGCGTAATAGCAACACTGGCACCGCCTCCCCCTTCAAGTGCTTGCCTGAGAAAGTCACAGTAACCCGTGAGGTCGTGACTCTCGTGAAATGCCTGTCTGCAGATAGCCAGTGCATCGGGGATCAAGTCAATATCAGCCTCTAACAACTTATAAAGCATATCTTTACACTTTGTAAGTTCACCATTATCTAGATGTTTTTGAGCTAACGTCAGCAGAGCTCTACCGCATTGTGGATCTTGCTTGATTGCTGCATGCAATAGTTGTAGTTGTCCGCCGCTGTCAGCTTCTTCATTGGCTAGCTCACAATAAAAATGTGCGGTATTGTGCTTTAAAACGAGTTGCCGCTTACGTTTTAAACTTTTAATGATATTAATGGCTTTCTGCCACTCTTTTGTCACCTGATAGATATCTATCAAATGGGTTTCAGCGGCTTCACTGTGGTCATCTTGCTTAACTAAATTTTGAAAGATTTCTTCCGCGCGGTCGTAAAAGCCTGCCGCCAGATAATCTTTGCCCAGCTCCATCATCGCGATGTCGCGTTGTTCAGTCCCTAAGCTCGGGCGGGCAATCAAATTTTGATGAATTCGAATTGAACGGTCTACTTCACCGCGTTTACGGAAAAGAGACCCCAAAGATAGATGGGTATCTATGGTGTCGTCATCGACATCGAGCATGGAGATGAATAGATCGACCGCTTTATCTGACTCATTCGAAAGAAGGAAATTAAGGCCGGTAAAGTAATCACGGCTTAATTTTTTGCGATCGCTACTCTGTTTATGCCTGACGCTACGGCGTCCCATATACCAGCCATATCCGGCAGCAATGGGTAGTAACAGAAACAGGATCTCAAGCATATTAGGCGTCTACTTCCTGTATCAATGTTGAATCATTGAGTTTATTGTCGAGATTCAGATTCTTTTTGTTTGCGGTTCTTAGTGCCAGTTTAAGTTTGGCAATATGATACATCGCAAAAATCCAACTTATAACGAACCCCGCAAGAAATACCACAGCCAATACAATTGGCAGCCTAAACTCACCCTGCGCAACAAAATAACTGATTGTCACAACTTGCTCGTTGCGAGCACCAAAAATCAATGCAAGAAAGAAAAACAATGCGACTAACACTGTGATGATAAATGACTTCACGTGACCCTCCATACACTTAATGATAGATGTTGATTATCTAAGAATTTCACTCAACTAGCTAGAGATTACTAAATTATAGGCATAAAAAAGCCTCCATTCGGAGGCTTTTAAAACAATGTCATTTAAGCATTTATTGCATCGACACGTTCGCGCAGTTCTTTGCCTGGCTTAAAATGCGGAACATACTTACCTTCCAAATCGACTGAGGTTCCAGTCTTAGGGTTACGGCCAGTACGCGGAGCACGGAAGTGAAGAGAAAAACTACCAAAGCCACGGATCTCAATTCGATCACCGCCTTCCAATGTTTGAGCCATCTGCTCTAACATCTCTTTGATTGCACTTTCCACTTCTTTAGCCGACATCTGCGACTGCCTCGTGGCGAGTTTTTCGATCAGTTCGGATTTTGTCATCCTATACCCTCTATTATCAAGCCAAACACAGTCACCTAACAGGGGTGCAAGCACCCCAGAACTTCAGGCGATTACTTGCGAGCAGCTTTGAACGCTTCAGCCATAGCACTGCTCATCACAGCGTCTTCTTGCTTGTTCAAGCTAGCCATTGCTTCTTTCTCTTCAGCTTCATCTTTCGCACGGATAGATAGGCTGATAGTACGGTTCTTACGGTCAACACCCATGAACTTAGATTCAACAGCGTCGCCTACAGAGTAAACTGTAGTTGCATCTTCGATACGCTCACGAGAGATATCAGCTACACGTAAGTAACCTTCAACAGTATCAGCTAGCTCAATAGTTACGCCTTTAGCGTCTACTGCAGTTACTGTACCGTTAACAACAGTACCCTTCTTCTTATCTGCAAGATAAGCATTGAATGGGTCGTCTTCAGTTTGCTTAACGCCTAAGCTAATACGTTCGCGCTCTGGGTCAACTGAAAGAACAACTGCATGGATTTCATCGCCTTTCTTGAACTCAGCAACAGCTTCTTCGCCAGTACCATTCCAAGAAATATCAGAAAGGTGAACTAGACCGTCGATGCCGCCGTCAAGACCGATAAAGATACCGAAGTCAGTGATTGACTTGATCTTACCAGAAACCTTGTCGCCTTTCTGGAAACGCTCTGCGAAGTCATCCCACGGGTTAACTTTACATTGCTTAAGACCTAGAGAAATACGACGACGCTCTTCGTCAATGTCTAGAACTAGAACTTCAACTTCATCACCTAAGTTAACAACTTTAGATGGGTGGATGTTCTTGTTAGTCCAATCCATTTCAGAAACGTGAACAAGACCTTCAACGCCTTCTTCGATTTCAACGAAACAACCGTAGTCAGTTAGGTTCGTAACGCGACCAGTCAAACGTGTGTTTTCTGGGTAGCGGCTGCTGATTTCCAACCATGGATCTTCGCCAAGTTGCTTAAGACCTAGTGAAACACGAGTGCGCTCACGATCATACTTAAGAACTTTAACATTGATTTCATCACCAACATTTACGATTTCAGATGGGTGCTTAACACGCTTCCACGCCATATCAGTGATATGTAGTAGGCCGTCAACGCCACCTAGGTCTACGAATGCACCGTAGTCAGTAAGGTTCTTAACGATACCCTTAACTGCTTGACCTTCTTGTAGGTTCTCAAGAAGAGCATCACGCTCTGCACTGCTTTCAGATTCGATAACAGCACGACGAGAAACAACAACGTTGTTGCGCTTCTGGTCTAACTTGATAACTTTAAATTCTAGATCTTTGTTTTCTAGGTGAGCAGTATCGCGAACAGGGCGAACGTCAACTAGAGAACCAGGTAGGAATGCACGGATACCGTTTAATTCAACAGTGAAACCGCCTTTAACCTTACCATTGATGACACCGATTACAGTTTCAGCATCTTCGTACGCTTTTTCTAGAACGATCCAAGCTTCGTGACGCTTAGCTTTTTCACGAGAAAGTTGAGTCTCACCGAAGCCATCTTCAACAGAGTCAAGCGCAACGTGCACAGTATCACCAACAGAAATATCAAGTTCGCCAGCGGCGTTCTTGAACTCTTCAGCAGGGATTGGGCTTTCAGACTTAAGACCTGCGTCAACTAGTACCATACCGTTTTGAATCGATACGATGACACCAGTTACGATAGAACCTGGGCGAAACTCCAAAGTTTCAAGGGATTGTTCAAATAGATCAGCAAAAGATTCAGTCATGTTTAGGTTACTTTCTTAATAAACCACGTCTCATCCTGGTCGTGGAGTCAGTATAATAATTCGCATCATCCGTGTTGCGAAGGGTAAAGTATCAGCCGGAATTAGCTCACACTTGGTAATTTAGTTTGTATGTGCGTCAATGCAATATCGAGCACTTCATCAATCCCGATTCCAGACGTGTCGATTATCAAAGCATCCTCGGCAGGTACCAAAGGAGCAACACTGCGATTGGTATCGCGGTCGTCACGTTCTTTTATCTCGGACAAAAGACGGTCGATATTAACATCGAAGCCCTTGTCCTGCAACTGATTATAGCGTCTTTGCGCCCTTTCTTCCGCCGATGCGGTTAAATAAATTTTAGCTGGTGTATTGGGAAAAACAACTGTTCCCATATCACGGCCATCGGCAATTAAACCTGGAGCTTCATTAAATGCACGTTGGCGACGCAACAAGGCCTCTCTAACGCGTGGATAAGCAGCCACTTTAGAAGCGGAGTTTGAACACTCTTGACTTCGAATATCGATTGAGACATCTTCGCCTTCAAGCACAACCTTAATACCGTGTATCCCCTTGCCTGTAATAAACTGCACATCTAGATGTGCGGCCAACAAACTCAGCGAGTCCTCGTTATCCAGTTCAACGTTGTGATGGATTGCAGCTAAAGCTAAAACTCGGTAAATTGCGCCGCTGTCTAGTAATTTCCAACCTAAACGTTCGGCTAATAACTGGCTGATTGTACCTTTTCCCGCACCGCTTGGACCATCAATAGTGACAACAGGAGCCCGTTCAGACATATATTTCTCCACAGTAAAATCCATTTCCCTAAGATTTTTTTAATGGGTTAGTCATATGACATCTTTGAAACATGAGATAGGTCAAAATGATTTCACCGAAAAATGAGCGCGCGAATTATAAACCAACTAGATAGAGAAAGCGGTAAAAACTTCTAACTTAAATTTTGTAATAAAAAGTATCAAATGCCAAATAGTGGGTCGATATCGATACCCAAACCCCATTCCTAACTTGCTCAATTATGCATGTTGAAGTGGCTTGGGTACATCAACCCTTTAATAACATTGATTAATCTATTTCGCTAAGGCAGCAAACTGATTAAAGTAATCAGGGAAGGTTTTAGATGTGCAATCGGGATCATTAATCGTTATCCCACAGTCTGCAAAGGCTAACATAGAGAAACACATTGCCATTCGATGATCGTTATAGGTGTCGATATCGGCAGTGTGGGGTTTCGTCGGTGGTGTGACGCTAATGTAATCATGACCTTCATCTACGATCGCACCGACTTTACGAAGTTCGGTTGCCATAGCCGCGAGTCTGTCAGTCTCTTTTATACGCCAATTATAGATGTTGCGAATATGGGTCGTCCCCGTTGCAAACAGCGCGGTCGTTGCAATGGTCATTGCCGCATCAGGAATATGGTTCATATCGAGATCAACGGCATGCAGCTTTGAGACTCGAGAGATAATGTAATCATCGCCCCACTCAATATCAGCCCCCATCTTTTCTAAGACGTCGGCAAACTTCACATCGCCTTGAATACTTAAGCGTCCAACTCCGGTGACTTTTACTTCACCCCCTTTAATTGCGCCAGCCGCTAAAAAGTAAGAGGCCGATGAAGCATCCCCTTCAACCAGGACCTTACCCGGTGAAAGGTAGATTTGGCCGGCTTTTATCTCAAAGCGCTCATAACTGTGGTTAATGACTTGCACACCAAATTGTGCCATCAAGGCGATAGTGATATCGATATAAGGTTTAGAAACCAGCTCCCCTTTTATCTTGATATTCACATCGCCGCTTGCCAATGGGGCCACCATAAGCAGTGCGGTTAAAAATTGGCTGGAAAGGTCGCCTGCTATCTCAACTTCACCCGCATCGAGTCCGGTTGCATTGATAGTTAAAGGCGGGAAGCCATCATTTTTAAGGTAAGTAACCTTGGCCCCAAGCTGTCTCAACGCATCGACAAGATCACCAATTGGGCGCTCTTCCATTCTAGGTTCACCCGTTAAGGTAAACTCGCCGTGTCCCAGCGTTAACGCTGCACACAGGGGACGCATTGCCGTGCCGGCATTACCAAGAAAAAGGGTTTGGGCTTGCTCACTATTAAGTGGCGACCCCATTCCCTCTAGCTCACAAACGGTATTATTATTGGATAGACGATAATTTACGCCGAGCTGTTTTAATGATGCCAACATATAACGGATATCATCGGAGTCGAGCAAATTAGTCAGTGTCGTGGTGCCTTTCGCCAGTGTAGCAAGCAAAAGCGCGCGGTTAGAGATGCTTTTCGATCCAGGGATATTGATGGTCCCCTGAACCTTGTTGATTGGCTCAAGACGTAGCTGCTTCATTAAAATACTTCTTTATTATCGCGGGACAAACAACCCACAGGTTAGCAATAGATGTTCATGTAAACCGAACAGTGCAAGCTGCACTCACAACCACCACGACAAAATGGTTATCCGACTCACTGGTGTTTGAACTTCGTACTTATAAAGTTACCGATTGCACGCGTTAGATTCAAGTAGTAAGTGCAACACTTACTCTGCTTTCTAAGGTTTTAATCCATTTTTACGCTTTAAGGGCGAAAATCCTCATTTAACTTGGCTATATTCGTCCTTGTTGGACCATTTTATTGATGTCAACTAAATGAAAACTCGACCACTGGAACAATTTAATGCCATATCAGGGCTTGAGTTAATTGTCATGATTAGCTATTACAAACAGGCTTATTTACGTTACTCTAAAATCAATGATAAAAAGGCAGAGACTTGCCTACAAATATACAAAGGTGATTGAGCTATGTTCGATAAACTAACCGCTATGCCTTCTGACCCTATCTTAGGACTAATGACTAAGTATCGTGAAGATCCCCGAACTAATAAGGTCGATTTAGGTGTTGGCGTTTATAAAGATGAGGTTGGCCATACCCCGATTTTAGCTTGTGTTAAAAAAGCTGAGCAATATCGTATCGATACAGAGGAAACTAAAGTTTACATCGGACCTACTGGTTCTGCTAGTTTCAACCAGCTTCTGGGCGAGCTTGCATTTGGCATAGATAATCCCGCGATCTTGGCGAACCGTATTCGCACTATTTCAACCCCTGGCGGTACCGGTGCCCTTCGTGTTGCAGCTGATTTCATCAAACGAGCCAGTTCGGTAACGAAAAGTGGTGAAGCGGTCATTTGGGTCAGCGATCCAACTTGGGCTAATCATACCGGTCTGTTTGAAGCCGCCGGCATAACGGTCAAAACCTATCCCTATTACGACTACGACACGAAGAGTCTCAAATTTGATGAGATGAAAGCAACACTGGCTAATATCGGACCCGATGATGTTGTACTGCTACACGCTTGCTGCCATAACCCTAGCGGTATGGATCTCAGTACAGAACAATGGGATCAAATAATCGAACTCACCAAAGAGCAAGGTTTCACACCGCTCATCGATATGGCTTATCAAGGTTTCGGCGATGGTGTCGACGAAGATGCCTATGGTGTCCGTAAGATGGCCGCCACTGTCGACAACATGATTTTGTGTAGCTCTTGCTCTAAGAACTTCGGCCTTTATCGCGAGCGTATCGGTGCTTGCTCCATCGTAGGTAAAGATGCAGCATCGGCTGATATCGCCTTTTCTGTTTTGCTCTATGTTGTTCGTTGCATCTACTCCATGCCTCCAGCTCATGGCGCAGCCATTGTCGAAACCATTTTAGGTTCACAAGACCTAAAACAAGAATGGTTAGACGAACTAAAGGTGATGCGAGATAGAATCAATGGCAATCGAGCCATGCTAGTGAACAAATTGACAGAGAAAGGCGTGGAGCGTAATTTCGATTTTATCGCGCAACAGAAAGGGATGTTCTCTTTCCTAGGAGTCAACCCTGAGCAAGTGGCTTTACTGCAGCAAGATTATGGGATCTATATGGTAGATTCCAGCCGTATCAGCATAGCGGGTATTGGTTTAGCTAATGTAGATTACTTAGCTGAGTCGATAGCTAAGGTATTATAACTGAGGATCGAGTTCCTAGAACCTAGGTTCTAGGAACTTTCTTTGTAATTAAGTCGCGCTTTTATCAGCAAAGCCCTTCATAAACTCAACCAGCTTCTCCACCCCTTCGATAGGCATGGCATTGTAGATACTCGCCCGCATGCCACCAACACTCCTGTGACCTTTTAATGCGACCAGACCAGCGGTTTTCGCCTGAGAAACAAACTCAGCATTAAGCGTTTCATCTTTTAAGTAAAAGGTGACGTTCATCACTGAACGGTTTTGCACTGCAACGGCATTTGAATAGAAGTCACTGCTGTCGATAAAGTCGTATAGCAGCTTAGCTTTATCTAAGTTAACCTTAGCCATACCACTTACTCCCCCGACAGATTTAAGCCAAGTAAATACCTCTGCAGCAAGGTACCAGGCAAAAGTCGGTGGTGTGTTATACATAGAGCCATGTTTAACGGCTAAACGATAATCCATAATTGAAGACTGCGGCAAGCTAGGTAATGTCAGCATATCATCTCGCACGATAACGATGCTTAGACCCGATGGCCCGATATTTTTCTGAGCGCCGGCATAGATCAAACCGAACTTACTGACATCGATTTCACGTGACATGATATTTGATGACATATCGGCGATGATTGGCCAAGGACTGTCAATATCATCAAAAATTTCGATACCGTCTACTGTCTCATTTGGACAGTAATGTAAATAGCGATACTCATCGCCCTTACCTGACAGTTCAGGAATGACAACAGTGTTGATACCATTATCATTTTTAACGATATTAATACTTTCTATCTGATCCTTACTCGTCAATTTAACCGCTTCTTCAACGGCGGCTTTTGACCAGCTGCCAGAGACGAGATACAGGGCTTTCCCTTTATCACCAAGAAAATTATTCACAACAGCAGAAAACTGTCCTCTTCCACCACCATGCATAAACAACAGATGATAGTTGGAGGGGATTGACATCAATTCACGCAAGTCAACTTCAGCTTGTTCAGTTAAGGCTATAAACTCTTTACTCCGGTGACTTATCTCCATCACTGAGGTGCCTAAACCATTCCAATCAAGTAGCTCACTCTGAGCTTTTTGCATCACAACTTGGGGTAACATTGCAGGACCTGCACAAAAATTGTATGTCGCGCTCACTTCTCTCTCCTTTGCCTTGTTATTGTATTAGACCACTGTAAATCGATATCCATATTGTCATTAAACAAGGTTCAATACTTAGATTAATTTCAAATAACTCAATCTTTATCAAAGAACTAATACCAATCGGTATAAGAAAGTGATCTACTCAGAGTATTTTTGGCAAACTAATTCAAGGCGAATGGATGAGGGAA
>SDWK01000981.1 GCA_004195335.1 Shewanella sp. | reverse complement strand
CTATGTGGTTCCGGGGTTCGACTAAGCAGTGGAAACTTTGGACTGTAGATCGTTAGGTTTTGAATGTGTCAGTGGCAGGGTTTATAGGAATCGGCCATATCAGTCGATTTTGGCTCTCATGAGCGTCTGACACAACTTCTGAGACATCCGATACCTTGACGTAACTCTTTGACCGGCTACAATTTACAAGCGTGTCAATTGCTTGGTGCATGAGAATTAGGGGGAACATGACTGATAACTATAGGCCATCCGTAAAACTGCGGGTGGCTTTCATGTGTTTATGGATTGTGACCCTTTACTCGGAATTTGTTCTTCAATATTTAGGCTGTTTCAGTCTGACAAGTGTTATTCACCAAGGACTTGAAGCATAGAATATAATCGTCTACCTGCGGGGCGATATCAAGCGTACTCGCTAGTAGAGTCAATGTTATGACTATGAAACATAAAATCATCGCAACACTAATTTTTCTTCTCATCCCATTTCAGGCGCATTCGGCATGTGTTGTGCTTCTTCATGGTCTGGCACGAAGTGACAGTTCCATGAAGAAACTAGACATTGAACTCCAGAAGGAGGGTTTCGAAACGATCAATGTCGATTATCCGTCAAGGGACTACACCATAGAGGAACTTGCGGAAATTGCTATTACCCCCGCACTTGAGCAGTGCTCAAGTCACGAAGAAATCAATTTTGTGACTCACTCCTTGGGCGGAATATTGGTTCGTCAATATTTATCAAATCACGCAATTCCCAAACTTGGCCGTGTTGTTATGCTTGGGCCTCCCAACAAAGGTAGCGAAGTTGTCGATAAGTTGAAAAACACTCCTGGCTTTCACTTCTTAAATGGTGACGCAGGAATACAACTTGGCACAGGCGAAATGAGCGTCCCAAACAAACTTGGCCCGGCTGAATTTGATGTGGGGATTATTGCTGGGACAGAAAGCATAAACTTAATTTTGTCCTTAATCATACCGAGCACAGACGACGGAAAAGTTTCCGTCGAAAGGACAAAACTAGAAGGCATGAATGACCACATTGAAGTGAAAACTACCCATCCATTTATGATGAAAAACAAAAAGGTCATTGCTCAAGTCATTCATTACTTGAAAAATGGAAAGTTCGAGCGGAAAAAGCGCAATAATAAATAAATCAACCGGACGGAAAATACTTCTGTGGTCTACAAAAAGCAAAATCTAAAATTTCGGAGGGACACGCAAGTTCACATCGCCGCCGGTTATCGGTAACCGTTATCGATTCTCATAAGTCACGCCCCAGGAACACAAAGGTACGTGTGTCTCTCGGAGGGTATTTGGGACGCATCTTTAAGATGCTGTAAATAAACGATGGCCACCTAGATCAATGCTGGGTGGCCTTTCTTGTTTGTGTGCGATTTGTGAGTACGTTCGTGCATTATCGCCACTCGAAGCTTGTTTAACGAGAAGGCGGATATATGTTTAGTAAGTCTCGATGCATTGCTGTTTCAGACTGTCATCATCAACAACCTTCGAGACCAGACCCTGTTTGAGCAATTGAGCATAAGTAAATGACGGCGATTTCGTCATCAACTTCGCAATGGAAATCCTCGCTCATGCAGGCCACGTTATCAGTATAAACACCTCGTAAAAGTGAACGAGTCTTTTATCCTACTGGCGGACACGCATGGTCCCATCCTGCGATCGCAAGACCCTTACGCGGTCACCATCCCAAAAGGTAATATCAGCCTCTTGAACTACTGCAACAATCTCCCCATTATCCAATTCAACGGATATCTCTTGTCCCTGTACAGTTGTCGCATTTTTTTCAATAGCAGACCCGGCCGCTGCCCCAGCGACAACGCCAGTTACTGTAGCCAGCCTACGACCAGTCCCTCCCCCGAAAGCGCTCCCGGCAATCCCTCCAAGGACGCCTCCCGCAACGAGGCCAGCGCCAGATTGTGTGCCCTCTATGGTAACAGCTCGCACCTCTAGCACAGTGCCAAAAAATACCTGATGAGAGATGCGGGCCTGATCCCGAGAATAGACCTGGCCAGAAGTGCTGGGGGCACAGGCAGACAATAAGCTTACAAACATGAGCAGTGTAAAAGTTGAGATTGAGTTATTACTTAGAGTCACGGCTTTTTCCTCCATTGAATGTATGAATTATACAGGAAGATTTATATGGCACAACCAAGGTAAAAGGAATCCATGGGGGCATAGCTGATTTATTAATGATGTTCAAACAGCAAGGACAAATTCAATCATCTGTTGATGTGAACTGCCCTTTCCCGTGTGTTTCCATCTCATCCATGCGCACCACCCAGTAAGCAGCAGTTGCTGCCAAAACCAGCACAGCCAGCCCTATCAGCGAGGTATAGTCTTCCTGATGATAATCGACCAGCACCAGTTTTCTAGCCAAGGCCAATAAAGCGACCAGAATCACAGCGCGAACCTTAACCACCGGAGTACCACTGGAAATTTCAGGCAGCACTGTATGATTGAATTCGAGGGCTATAAGGACTGTCATAAATGCTCCGAAAACGGTAACAAATTGGTCATGACCAAAGTTCTGGAACCCACCGGTTGCGACACGGTAAAGTTCAAGCCCGGCATAAATCAATGTCAACACAACCGATATTGACACCATCAGAGTTAAAGCAGCCACCATCAACCGTTCAAACCATTCATATCCTTTGGTGCCAAACAACAAACGCTTCATATAAACATCCCTTATGGAATTTACAGCAAAAGACCGTCACAAACTTATCTAAGGAGAATCTATACTGACCCAAATTATGCCATCGATATGTGTTTAAACAATAGATGGTTAGAAAATCATTTATAATAGCAGA
>SDWK01000980.1 GCA_004195335.1 Shewanella sp. | reverse complement strand
ACTTGAAAGTGATATCAGCTTCCTTAAGGGGTTAGTTCGTTATCGTAAAGGTTTGGATGGCAAGCAGCTCAACCTCTTTTATCTTCCCTGGGGTATCCACTGGGGCCATGATGCAGGATGAGACCTTTAGCCTTTTGGGCTGTTTGTAATTATCGAGCGAAGAGACGCATTAAATGCAAATTCTAAAAACCATAGGAAGTAGTGTTCTTGCCGTAGGGCAGACTCTCGGCGAGATGATCGCACTTTTGTGCGAGATGCTCTACTACTTCAAGGAAGCACCCCGCAATATGACCAGCATCTTTCGCCAGATGAATATTATTGGCGTTGGTACTTTGCCAATTGCGATGCTGGTAGCGCTCTTTGTCGGTATGGTCCTCTCCGTACAAACAGGTTCTGAACTTGCGCTTTACGGCACGCAAGAGGCTATTGGTGCGATTGTCGGCCTCTCTATGGTTAAGGAATTGGGCCCGGTTATGACCAGCCTCCTGGTTGCCGGACGCGTTGGCTCATCGATAGCGGCAGAAATCGGTGCAATGCAAGTTTACGAAGAGATTGACGCACTCAAGACCCTGGAAATAAACCCGGTGCGTTATCTTGCCATGCCAAGGCTGATTGCCTGTCTTTTTGCTGTTCCTGCCCTGGTTGCCTTTTCCATGGTTGTCGGCATTATTGGTGGCGGAATTGTCGCAGACATTAATCCGCAAATTGATGTCCCCTTTAACGTCTATTACGAGAACATGACGCGTGCTTTAAATTATAAAGAAATTTCCAAGGGCCTCTTTAAGGCTATGGTGTTCGGCGGCATTATCGCTCACGTGGGCTGTTACGTTGGGTTCAAAACGAGTGGTGGGGCAAGAGGTATCGGCGAAGCAACGACCCGGTCGGTGGTTCTTTCTTTTCTCTTGATCATGATTGCCAACTATCTTCTGACGCGATTCATGATTTAAAGGTCTAGCTTTTATGTTTTCTGACGACAAATCAAAAGACGGGGGTTTTTTGGGGAACTTCTGGACCAAGGTGGCCCACGGGTTCTCTCCCGCCATTATAGAAGGCGAAACCTGCCAGATCTTCTATGAGGGCTCAAATGGCGTCAGTATAGAAATCGAAAAACTCAACAAGTCCTTTGGTGACCATCATGTCCTTAAGGATATCGATCTGTCGATCAAGCCGGGTGAGACTTTCTCGATTATCGGCCCTTCCGGTACCGGCAAAAGTCTGTTACTTAAGCATATCGTTAAACTGATTGAAGCTGACTCTGGCCGGATTATCATCAACGGTCATGATATTGAAGAGCACGTAGCGAAAAAAGCTCCCACTGATTTTCGATACAGTATGGTTTTTCAGTCTTCTGCACTTTTTAACTCATTAACCGTTGGTGAGAACGTCGGCCTCTGGTTGCGTGAGAAGCGCATCTGTGCCGAGGTTCGTATCCGTCGTATTATCCATGAAAAACTACGTCTGGTAGGTCTTGAGGGGAAAGAAGAGCTGCGTACCTCAGAACTTTCCGGAGGCATGAAGAAAAGGGTAGCAATTGCACGCTCTCTGGCAATGAACCCGGACTTGATCCTTTATGATGAGCCCACCGCCGAACTGGATCCGGTGACTTCGGACGAATTGGCGCGGGTTATCATGTCACTTAAGGACGAGGTCAAACTGACAACCATTATTGTCAGTCATGACCTTAACTTTGCGCTCTATCTCTCCGATCGCGTTGCCATGATGCACGATGGTGAAATCATCGCTCTTGGCACACCAGAAGAGATCAAGAAGAGCCAGAACCCGATCGTACGAAATTTTATCTATACAACGACCAAAGGTATTCAGGGAGAAGGGGATTAGCATGGTAATGTCAACCGAACAGAAAGTCGGGCTGTTTTTTCTGGCAGCACTGATTTTACTGGCCGTAATGATAGAGCTGGTCGAGGACTGGCGTCCCTTTGAGGATCAATACTCTTATATTGCGCGATTCGACTCAGCCGTTGGCTTGAAGGCGGGAGATCCTGTCAGGGTTGCCGGGGTTAATGTCGGCAAGGTCAAGTTGATAGTTATCGATAATCAACAGGTCCGTGTTGACTTTTATGTCAATCGTGTTGACAGCGTCCGCGAAGATTCCAAGGCGCAGATCAGACAGACCAACATGCTGGGAGGAACTTTCCTTGGTCTGGACTTCGGCTCTGCTCAGAGTAAAGTCCTCGCGCCCGGCAGCGAAGTGCTTACGGAAGAGAATTCGAATATTGATCAGTTGATTACAAATATAGATCGTAATCAGGACCGCATTTTAAGCCCGCTAGGAGACATGGTTGAAGACAGCCGACAGCCATTGACTGATGCGATCAATCGCCTCGAGCGTATCATGGCCAAGATTGATGAAGGTGAGGGAACTCTGGGCCGACTGGTCAACAACCCTGCACTTTATGATGAAATAACAGGCGTGTCTGCTAAGCTGAACCTGCTCTTGTCACGTCTCGATGACGGCGAGGGGACCCTGGGTAAGCTTATGAACGATCCCTCCTTGTACGATAACCTTAACCACACCATGATCAATCTTGTCGAGCTGTCAAATCAGATCAACTCAGGTCAGGGGACTTTGGGGAAGTTGCTGGTTGATGATCGCCTGTATGAAGAGGCTACCGAGACCATGGGTAACCTTAACGCTATTTCAGGAAAGATTAATCAAGGCAAGGGTACGCTTGGCAAGCTCGTCCATGATGACGCTCTCTACGATAATGTCAGTGATAGTATGGCTCGGATCAGCAGCATTGCAGCCAAAATTGACGACGGGGAGGGCACCCTGGGGCGTCTGGTGAACGAAGACGACCTCTATC
>SDWK01000975.1 GCA_004195335.1 Shewanella sp. | reverse complement strand
AGATGTGTATAAGAGACAGGTTTTCGAGCAAGGGCAGGGGAGATGCTGTAATAGACGTTGATGAATACTCTACCGGCGAGGGAGTGTTTCAGATAACTGTCCCTAAACGCTCGGAGTGCTACTGTTTCAGCACCATTGGGGCCGTACACGGCCGTTGCTATGTAGCACCTGGCATCATGCCTTGTTACATCCTTGTGGTGGCGAGAATGTATCTTGTCTCCGCGGGACAGAGTTACCTGCTGCTCCTTGGATAACTTCCCGGGCTTAACGCCGCTAGCCTCGAGAAGACATTGCTGTTCGCAGATAACCATCTTTGAAAGCCCTGTAGCCGAAACGGAACCACTTTCTATCTTCACAACTTGCCCTGTTCTTAAAGTTCGCGTCTATGTGCGCCGGCGCACAATCCAAATCATTCTCACCATAATGATAATCAATACAGTGTACACTCGGAATCACTACTAATGATCTGATCTTATCTAATGTAGTGTTTGAACGTTAATTGCTATTAATGACTCCATTAGCTTGCCTTGTTTGTTATATACGCTTAATCTTCACCTCATACCACATTCCACCCCATTGATAAGGAAATTGCTGATGGCCAGCCGATTCCAGATAATTATCGAGAATGCCGCTAAGCGCGGTGAAAAACTTCTCGAGGCAATCTGCAAAGTTAACGAAAAGAAAAAGTTGGCATCTGGTGCTATTGGCCTGACGCCTAATTTCACTATCAGTGAGGCGGCTAAAACCCTTGGTTGTCACGCAAACACCATACGCAAGCTAGAAACTGATGGTCGCTTGGACTTTGACATCAGGAGGCAGAAGAGTGGCAACACCCCGATCCGAGTCCTAAACCTCAACGAGATAAATAAAATCCGAGATGTTTTAGGAAAGAGACCGAAAAAACCAAAAGGATCTAAGTGCAAAAGGGTTGTAGTTAGCCACCTCAAGGGTGGTGTTGGAAAAAGCACCCATGCTGTCCATTTCGCGCATTTCCTTGCTGCCGCTGGCTACCAAGTCCTTCTTCTCGATTCTGATCCGCAGGGGACTACTACCAGTGCTCACGGTATTTTGGGAGATGTTGACCTGGGTGATGGAGACGATATCGGTGATGCGCTCCTAAAAGATCCTGCTCTTATCAAAAAGAGCATACGCAAGACCAAGTGGGACAACCTTGATTTAATCCCTGCTCGACTTGAGTTGGAGTTTGTCGATTGGAAAATGACAATGGGGCTTTCTCAATCGGAGCCTGTTCTTGGCCCAATGCCTCTGAGAATGCATCGCGCACTACAGACCATTGAAGACGAGTACGATGTGATTGTTATAGACACACCCCCTTCGCTTGGCGTGCTATCCCTTAACACTATAGCTTCCGCATCCATCGTGGTTATGCCTACCACCCCCACGATGTTCGATGTTAGCTCGACCGCAAAATACTTTGAAATAATGCAGTCTCTATTACGGAATTATTCTAAGGTCATCAATCCGGAAGCTATCCTCATTCTCCTCACTAAACTCAATGAAAATCCCACGCCAACAATGAATCGCATGCTGCAGCAATTTAGCGTTTGTTACGGTGAGCTTATGATGCAATCACGGATGGGGGTTACTGACGAATTCAATAAGGCAGCAAGTAATTCCTGCTCAATGTACGAAACGAAGGCAAGTACGGAAGCATACAAACGCGCTCGCACCATGATCGATAACATTAATGCAGAGATCCTGGCCAATGTGCAGGAGCTTTGGGATCAGGAAGCCGGTATAGAATCGAAATCGAAAACCCCGCCCAGTGGGTTAGATCAAATGTTAATGGAGGGTAAGTAACCATGAAGGATGATTTGCTAGGTGACATTCTTGATGAGATGGGTGCGGAAACTTTTCGCCCCCTTGATGAACCTGACCAGGTGAAGCGGGCTGCGTTAGACGATGTCTATAACTTGCCTATCGGTGATGTAGATCCTTCGCCCTTCCAGCCCCGGAAAATCTTTAACCAAAAGACTCTTGATGATCTGGCACAGTCCATCAAAGAAAATGGTCTGCTTTCCCCAGTCACTGTGAGACGGGTAGGGGAGCGCTATGAGTTAGTTGCTGGTGAACGTCGCTTACGGGCAATGAAGTCAATTGGTCATGAATTCATCCCCGGCATAGTGCGAGAATACACCGACGAACAGTCCCATGCATTTGCTCTAATTGAGAACATTCAGCGTGATGATATTAACTGCATCGAGGCAGCATTATCGCTGCGTGATCTTAAAGATAATTATTCTCTCACCCAGGAAAAGCTGAGTGCCGTTTACGGTAAAGATCGTACTCGAGTGTCCAAAGTTATGGCTCTTTTGGATCTGCCCAAAGAGGTTGTAGACCTATTGATGCAGGGAGATCTTTCCCAGTCACACGGTGAACTATTGTGTAATCCGAAACTAGAGGTGGAAAAGGTTTCTCACTTCGCAACAGTTTCTGTAAAGAACAACTGGGGGAAGCGCCATCTTGATGAGGCGATCAGGAAGTATATAAACGCTTCTGAAAATCCACCTCTGCCGTCTGTTAAGCCCGAGGTGCCCGGTTGGTTCTCAGATCTTTCTCAATTGATCAAATCAAGGAACGAAAGCGCCGGGCGTGCCGTTAAGACCAAGTTCGATAACAAGAACGGGGTAGGCGAGGTTAAGCTTTCATTCGACATCAATGAAGTGGATGAATTTGAGGCTGCCGCCAAGGAAGTTGTTGATGCTCTCCGAAAGGTCAAAGAAGAAATGCTTAAAAATCAGGAGATCCCTGATTCATAAATTCGCAGTCTAATCACCGAG
>SDWK01000973.1 GCA_004195335.1 Shewanella sp. | reverse complement strand
GCCGATTACAATACCGATAACCTACAACGTGAAAGCCACCTGATTATCGTGACCAGTACCTATGGTGAGGGGGAGCCACCCGAGAGTGCCGAGAGGTTCTATCAAACCCTCTTTGCGGAAAATGCCCCACAGCTACCCGAGCTCTCTTATTCGGTACTGGCTCTGGGTGACACCAGTTACTGCTTCTTCTGTAAGACAGGCATAGACTTTGATGATCGTCTTAGTGAGCTTGGTGCACAGCGCCTCCATGAGCGAGCCGAGTGTGATGTCGACTATGATGCCATGGCCGAGACGTGGATCAATTCGGTTGTTAAGGTGCTGCAAAATCGACTGGAATCCAGTTGTGCCAATACCGTCATGCCTATCGAATCGACCGGGGTTGAACAGGCGTACTACAACAAGGCGCGCCCATTTTCGGCCCGTTTGTTATGCAATGACAGGCTTGCAAATGATGCCGGTGAGAAAGATTTTCGTCATATAGCGCTGTCACTGGAGGGATCGGGGATCCAATACCAGCCGGGCGATCTGCTGAGTGTCTGGTTTAAAAACGATGAGACAGAGGTGGCATCGCTGCTGGCCAACTTATCTATTCCGGCCGATGTCGAAGTTGAAGTCGATGGTAATACCAAGACCATTTCGCAGGCCCTGATTGAGAACTATGAGTTGACCCAGTGCCATCCGGGTTTTATCGAAAAGTATGCAACGCTGAGTCAACAAGCCGAACTGCTCGCTCTGGCGGGAGACTTGGATGCGATGCGCGACTATGCCCGTCGCCATCAGATATTCGAGTTGGTACGTCTCTATCCTACCTGGCTTACGGCGGAGCAGTTGCTGTCATCTCTGCGCAGATTGACGCCGAGGAAATACTCTATCTCCTCCAGTCAGTCAGAAGTGGGTGAAGAGGTTCACTTAACGATAGCCGTGGTCGAGTACCATTCGGGTCAAGGTATCGAAAGTCACCGATACGTCGGAGGAACCAGCGGCTTCTTATGCCAGCGACTGGCACTGGACGCCGAGGTGAAGATCTTCGTCGAGGAGAATGAACACTTCCGTCTGCCAGAACACAGCGATGCGTCCATGATCATGATTGGTCCCGGCACAGGGGTTGCGCCGTTCAGGGCATTCTTACAGCAGCGCGCCGCGCAAAAGCATAAGGGTAAGAACTGGTTATTCTTCGGTAACCGTAATGAATCGCTCGATTATCTCTACCGGAATGAATGGCAACAACACCTGGATTCAGGCGTATTGACTCGTATGGAGCTCGCCTTCTCACGGGATCAGCAACAGAAAATCTATGTTCAGCATCGTATCGAACAGCAGGGCGCGGAGTTTTATGGCTGGCTCGAGCAGGGCGCGTATATCTATATCTGTGGCGATGTCTCACACATGGCCGTCGATGTAGAGAAGGCGATTTTGCAGGTCATCGAACTCCATGGGGAGATGTCCTTTGATGAGGCAGTGAAATACTATGAACGCCTGAAACATGAAAAACGCGTGTTGAAAGACGTCTACTAACAGACGTCTCTTAACCGACGCCCCAATGGGCGCACAGGCACTGCAATTACAGATAACATATGAGGCACCGATTTTGAGTCAATCAAACAATACGGGTCATGAACAGAGTGGGAAGAAGAGCAGCACATTCGAAACTAAAATGAGTTTCGGTTTTGGGGTGATCACCCTACTGCTCATCTTTGGTTATTTCTATGAATCGTTTCAGGAAATTCAACGTCAGGAGATCATCGTTATCGCCATCGACAGAATTGAAGCCGCATCAGAGGCTAAATAATCCTGATACTTATTAACCCTAAAAACTAACGGGCATAAGTTCACCATTAATAGTCGGCTCCGACATCGACCCATAGGAATATGGGCTCGATGTCATGTTTGTTTTCGTGGCCATAGCGCCTTTGTTTCCTCTTCTCTTCGTTCATGTTCGCCGCTTCCTCATTGATCTCTTTTCTCAACGTCCAGAGCTCCTCGAAGGCATCCGCTCTTGTCGGTTCAAGCCAGTGTTATACCGATTGGTATTAAACCCTGTTTCCGGTTTTCCGCTGAATTTGGATGCTAGTTGGCAATATAAATTAAACTTTTACGTTTGTTGCTGGTCGTAGGAGTAACCGATGATGAGTGAAAACCATCATATAGCGCCGCCTAATTCAGATTAAGTCAGCTTAGGTACAAGTTAGATGAGTAAGCTGACTTAGTTTGCTATGAATGGCATCAATTTCGATGAGTTTGAGTTCTTTCGATTCCGATAAATCGGTCTCGATTAGCAGGTATCTTTTATCCTGAATTTGGATACAATGTAAGCAATAGTGATAGGTTGGAGAGGGTGAAATGGCCAAAAGTAAAATCTTGATAATTGATGATGATCCTGTGTGTACTGGGGTATTACTCGCTATCTTAGGCGACGATTATGATGTAACTACTGCTAACTCCGGCAGTGGCGGCATCGATATATTAAGCTCACAGACGCCCGATCTTATCCTGCTCGATATCACTATGCCGGAAGTGAATGGTTATCAAGTCCTTAAGTTCCTTCAGGAAGACCCGTCACGCATCGATATTCCCGTGGTAGTTATCAGTACCTTGGTCGAGAGCTCTGATCAGGAGTTCGCTATCAAACTCGGCGCCGACGATTACGTCAACAAACCTATCATGCCAAATGTGATGCAGGAGAAACTCGAAAAGTATCTCTGATATTCTTGCCCCCGGCAGTAAGGCTTAACAGCGTTACTGCCTCCATTCCTCTTATGGTATCCATCTCGGCGCTTTTGCTTGAGAGCTTTATCTAAAAGTTCTCACCTCGACACTCTCACCTAGG
>SDWK01001030.1 GCA_004195335.1 Shewanella sp. | reverse complement strand
GTCTCGTGGGCTCGGAGATGTGTATAAGAGACAGTCACTGCATCGACTCTGCCAGCCAGCAATATGTTGATAAGTTGAGTCTGGCTGGAGACTTTCATCTCCTTGAATCTGTGCTTTTCCTGTCCAAAATTTTGCCCATATTCATAGCTAAAAATCCGTCCTACTCGAAAATTTTCAGGAATATCATAAATACTTTTATATTGTCCTCCTTCCCCTGAGCGGAAAAAGAATGATGATTTTGCAAAGAATAATGGTGAGCTTCCAAATAGAAATATGGCTTCGGTAGACGCTTGTTTACTCACATTAAACCCGCCAACGACATTGCCGTTTATAACATCATGAATCACTCTTGAGTAAGGTAAGACTCTTATTTTTGGTGTAATACCAACGGCCGAGAATGCATGTTTTACTATGGAGGTAGATAGGCCATTGCCCATTTCGTCGGCATAGGGAGGCCAGCTATTTTCTACCGCTATGATAGGAAAGTATGCCGCTTCTTGAGCGAGAACTTGTTCTTTGGCAGCGCTACTTAAGCTAACCAGAAAAACAAGAAGGGGCAGAGTTGCCAGAGAAAATATTAGCTGTAGCGTCATGATAAGGCTTAAAGGTTGGTGGTTTGTTTATATAATGTTAATACAGAACTTAGATCGTGCCAATAAAAGCTGGTTTGCCGATTTAGGTTTTATAAGCCAGCCATATATGTCTGTAAATCAGCTTCACTTTTCCTGAATGGATGCTGGATAACTCATCATTGCGATTAAATTTTATCCTGAAAATGTATTAATCCCTCTTTTTTACGACGAATATGCCTTTTGACTAATTCGGCAATACCGTTAAGCTGGTGAGTTGTGGCACAATGCTCGGCTGTCTCATCATAAGTGCCGAACATCTCTCTTTGTTCAGCGCTGACCGAAAGAAAGTAAAGTTATTGGTAACCTGAATTTTGATGTTTTGGGTTAACGCAGTTTGGCTTTGCATATTCAAATAGGAGTTTCATGAATACAGTTTATTCAATAGGTGAACTAGAGTCGTTCTTAGTGGCTATTTTGGTGCTTTTTATTGGCCACTCAGTCAATCGTCACGTTGCCTCATTCAGAAAATATAATATCCCTGAACCCATCGTCGGTGGCCTTATCGTCGCTGCGATTATTACGATTCTGCACTTCAACGATATTGCATTGGAATTTACGCTGTCGATGCAAAATACCCTGATGCTGATGTTTTTCAGTACGGTTGGTTTAGCGGCAAGTTATAAGTTATTGCTCAAGGGAGGAAGGAAGGTCTTTATCTTCTTGGGTATCGCTTCTTTCTATATTGTGATTCAAAATGCAGTCGGTGTCAGTTTAGCTACGGCGCTGGGATTAGAACCTCTTATGGGGTTAATTGCAGGTTCTATCACCCTGTCTGGTGGTCATGGAACGGGAGCGGCGTGGGCACAAACATTTTCAGAGTCGTACGGCATCAATACTCTTGAATTCGCCATGGCTGCGGCTACATTTGGTCTGGTTATGGGCGGAATCATCGGTGGCCCGGTTGCCCAGAGGCTAATTAATAAAAATAACTTAATCTCTTCATATGGCGTAGGCGGTAATCATCATAAGGATCACCCTGATCTTGTTACCTATGATCAGTTAGAAGAGGATAGGGTGACGGCTAAAAGTATTCTCGAGGTACTTTTTCTGCTGCTTTTATGTGTGGCCGGAGCTAAGTGGATCGGTTCGCTAGTTTCCGCTATGGATATTGGTTGGCTGAAAATGCCAGACTTTGTCTATGCACTATTTTTAGGCGTAGTAATCACCAATATCACCGAGTTATCTCGTGGTTACAAGATAAACAGTGAGAGTGTCGATGTTCTAGGAACTGTCTCTTTGTCTCTGTTTCTGGCCATGGCACTGATGAACCTGAAACTTTGGGAAATATTCGATCTTGCGGTGCCTTTATTGATCATCCTGTTGGTGCAAACCATTACCTTAGCCTTCTTTGCCTATTTCGTGACGTTCCGAATGATGGGAAGTAACTATGATGCAGCTGTGATGGCTGGTGGTCATTGTGGCTTTGGTATGGGGGCTACTCCGACTGCAGTAATGAATATGGGCGCGCTCGTTTCGAGAACGGGTCCCTCACCGCAGGCCTTTATGGTCGTACCTATCGTTGGGGCTTTCTTCATCGATATTGTGAATGCGATTATCCTGCAGGGTTACTTAAGTTTTATAGGTTAAGCTTGAATTAAAGCTCTCGCGCAAATGCTCCCCACTATTCTTTATGATGTTCGGGAGCCGATATAGATAAAAAGCACTTCTTTTTGAAGTGCTTTTTTGTTTCCGTTATTAAATCTTTCCTCCCAAACCCGCAGAAAATCCAAATTCCAGACTCAGAAAGAAACTAATAATTTCCAATCGATGCAATCAAACAGGGTCTAGTATTCGTTATAGAGATGAACACTTCATTTTCTATAAGGACAGATTGATATGAACTCTACTAACAAAGCTCTCGGGTTAACTGTGGCGGGGATTTTGGCTGCAGGAATATCTATGGGGGCTAACGCGGTTCCTGAACAGCCCACGCAGTGGGAAAAATGTGCGGGTATTGCCAAGGCTGGGGCAAACGATTGTGGTGCCCTCGATGGCAGCCATGGCTGTGCGGGACAAGCTAAGTCTGACAGCTTACCCAATGAGTGGGTCTACGTGCCTGCCGGAACGTGTGAAAAGATCACTGGCGGCGTCATTAAAGCCGTGAAGCCGGCAAAATCCTGATGAAGCGGGGGAGTCTGAACGGCGCAGGCATTGGTCTGCGTATCCCCCATGTGCAGCAGATTTTAGCTGCCGATGAAACCAATATCCCTTGGTTTGAGGTATTAGCGGATAACTGGTTAGTCGAGGGCGGATTAAATAAACAGATGCTCGAGGCCATCGCCGAGCGTTACCCTCTGGTGCTTCACAGCGTTGGTCTTTCTTTAGGTGGCTTGTCAGCTATCGACATGAGTTATCTGGCGCGTATTAAAGATTTGAAAGAATCAACCGGAGCACTGTGGTATTCCGAGCATGCGAGCTTTTCTGGCAATGGCGAGTATAAGGTCCCCGATCTCTTACCCTTACCCTATACCACGGAGGCGGTGAAACATCTGAGCCAACGAATTATTCAGGTTCAGGAGTTTATGGGTGAAAGAATTCTGCTTGAAAATGTGTCTACCTATGTAAGTTGTCAATTTAATGAGCTAACCGAAGGGGAGTTTCTTGCCGCTGTGGCACAAGAAGCCGATTGCTATCTGCTATTAGATATTAATAACGCCTATGTCACGGCTAAGAATCTCAATCAAAATATGCAGGCATTTATGGATGTGATCCCGGTTGAGCGAGTTAAACAGATCCACCTTGCGGGGTTCCATGATAAGGGTGATTTTTTGCTCGATGCTCATAACCATCCGGTAGATAGAGAGGTGTGGCACGCATTCGAACACTTTATTGCCAAAAATGGCGCCATACCCAGCATGATTGAGTGGGATAACGACTTACCACCACTGGAAAGATTACTCGCCGAACGAGATATAGCTGCCAACATTTTAACTCAGTTTGGTCATCGAGTTGGATCTCAGTACAAGGAACAGGAAGACAGAGGAGGCGAGCAATGCATTTAGCTCAATGGCAGAACTCATTTATGGCGGCGCTCGGTCCAGAAGGCTGTGATGAAGAATTTCTTTCGCTGGTAAATCCCCGTGAGTCAGCCCGATTGGAGATATACCGTAATAACACCTTACAGGCTTTGAAGGCTACTTTGATTAAGGCTTTTCCTATCTGTGAACGGATTGTTGGCGAGAGTTGTTTCGCTAAGATGGCTCAGGATTATCTGAATGTGAATCCTATGCAGGAGAGTAACCTTAATCATTATGGTGAAGGCTTTCCCCGGTTTATTGAGGGCATACTTGACACAAACTCTGCATTTATTGGACTCGAATATCTGGCTGAACTTGCTCAACTCGAATGGATTTTTCTAAAAAGTTATTATGCTGCCGATGGTGTGTCCTGCTCTGAGTTGACACAGATTGCCGGGCTTAGTGAGCGGCAGCAAGAGGATATCGTTATGGTATTGAGACCCGATATTTTTATCCGGGATTCCATTTTTCCTCTCTATGAAATTTGGCTGAATCATCAACAAACTAAAGACCATGTAGAGATAGATATGCCCCAGGAGCGTTATTGTTTCTGTATCTATCGTGATCCCTTTAAACCCAGAGTCGAGCGCTTAACCCGCTCTGAATACGAGGTGCTAAAGGCGGTCGATGCCGAAGAGACCCTAGGGGAGATGACTGAGGCCGAATGTGATATGACGCCTCTCCCTGAACTGATTGGCAAAGGTTGGATATGCGGGTTTCGTCTGCGAGAACCTAGATAGATGTTGTCTCGCGAACAGCTTCAAAGCCTGTATCGTTACTGCTTCTGTTTAACGAGCGAACGCGGCAGTGCCGAAGACCTGTTGCAGACTTCATTGGAAAAATGGATTCGGCGGGGTAAAGAGGTTGAATATTCCCATGCCTACATAAGAAAAATCATTCGTAATCAATTTGTCGATGACTGTCGCCGCAAACAGAAGGTGGCATTCGAGTCGATCGAAGAGCACGCACCAGTTTTACTCGATGAATCGTCTTTAGAGACATTACAGATACAACATCATCTCATCGAACAAGTGCTTAATGTATTGAATTCTGCCGAACGAGAGGTGCTCTACCTGTGGGCCATCGATGGCTTTAGCGCATCAGAAATCGGTGAAGAGCTCAACCAGCCCCGAGGGACGATTCTGTCACGTTTACACCGAATAAAGCAAAAGGTTGCCGCTGCCACCGAAGAGCAAAAGAGACGTTTGTCCGAGGCAACATCATGAACAAAAAAATAGATAAGATGGATACCTCATTTAAACAGTCGGCAAAGCAGTTTATCGAGCAGCAGCGCCTCGATAGTGAGCAGTTAGCCAAATTTGAACACTTGCTTGCGGGTCATATGGCTGAGGAGTCATCGACAGCTGACCATTTAATACAAACTGGAGATGTGAGTCGTCCTAAGATGCGCCTAAGATCCTATATGGCTCTGGCAGCCAGCCTTATTTTAATTCTGACCTTGAGTCTCAATTTTTACCCAAGAGAGCCTGCGATGAGTTGGAAGATCGCCGATGAAGTGGCAATGAATCATATCAATATGAAACCCCTCGAAATTAACGCTCAGAGAATTGAGCCAATACGTGAGTATTTTACCGAACTGGATTTTTCAGTTGTAAGTTCCAACCTATTCTCGAAGCAAAATAACCTGTTGCTCGGTGCCAGATACTGCTCAATTCAAGGTGTTAGCGCGGCTCAGATCCGTTATCAAACGGATACCGGAAATAAAGTGACGCTTTACGAGGTGGGTTATGATGCAAAGCTTTACGGGGAATTGCCGAAACCGGAGTCCGGTGAGCAAGCATTAGAAATCTATGTTCGAGGTGTCAGGGTCTCGATCTGGATTGAAAAGGGGTTGTTGATGGCCGAGGCTCAAAGTATCGATTGAGCCCCATCGATGGCGAATGCTCCTTATAACGGGAAAAATTTTGATTCAAGGGCTTGCCAGCAGATCTCATCGCCACAGTGGGGGACATGGTGGAGCAGGTAATTGAGATCGCCGGTATGTCTTAACAGGCTTAATACCATCATATGTTGCTGCAAACTACCATCTCGTTTTCCCCGGTAATCATAGCCGTCGAGAAAGGCATGAAATATTCTGGGCTCTCCCTGTGCAAATAATAAGGCTGGGGAGGCAAACTCAAACAGTGGATCGGGACAGACTAAGGCGTCACCAAAATCAAAAATCCCGACGAGTCGGTACTGGCCAGCGTGAGCTGCCACCATCAGGTTACCCGGATGTAGGTCTGTATGGATCAGGTGCATATCCCCGTTCTTCAAAAAGGGTTCTAGTCTGGAGATATATTGATCCAGATAGGGGGTTAAATTCTCAAGCAGGGCGGTGGGAACCCGTTGTTTCTTGCGTTTCTCATAGCAATTAATTCTCTGTAACCGAACAAATTCCGGCCAATCCAGTTTTATCTCTGGGATCTCGGCTACATCGAGTCGATGCAACCGGGCACTGAACTGACCGAGAGCATGGGCTATCTCCAGTTTATTCTCCAGAGTCAGCTTTGCCATTACCGATGACAGCATGATCCCTTCGAGTTTCTCAATGACTAAATACCGCCAGTTATCGACTTCTCCCGAGTAGAGCAACTTAGGTACGCTGATTCCCAAATCTTGTCCATTGAGCAGTTGGAGACTGAGGTATTCACTCTGATACTGGCCGTGCCAGTTTGGCGCGAGAACCTTAACAATATAAGCATGACCTTCGCTTTGCTCAGCGTTCAATGTCAGCTCGAACACTGGGTTGGTACCTTCGAAGTTCTGAGACACTTGGGTGACCGCTATGTCGTGTCGATCGGCGATGATATCCAGCAAAGGCTGCCAATCCTTGAGTTGCCAGTGGTCGCAAATATCGCAAGCCTCATCATAACTGGGATTGTGGGGTAGCTTGGTCATTGGCATGACTCTCCTTCTCTTTCGTTATTATAATTGGCTCTATGTGGGAGATTAAGCGAACATTTCGGGACCGAGACTCACAGTATTTCGCTGCAGGGTTACTTTAACCCGCAGACAGGCTAATCAACAAGCTTAGGCTTTCTGCTGAACTTGGGCGGATAACTGATTATTGACAGTTTTACGGAGCTTTCACCACAAGATGTAAACCTGGCTGTAACACTTGAAGCGTGATGTGTGATTTTGTTGGATTTATGCGAGATAGTGAATTTCACATCTAAAGGAATAGGTTAGTATGCGGCGATAATTCTACTTATTTTGATATGGCCTAATATGAGTTTAATGTTAAAAATATCGTTAGCGGCTGCAGTCCTGTTGACCGTCTCGGGTTGTGCAACTCAGAATGATTGGGAAGCGGTGGGTGGTTCAAAGAGTGATGCCGTAGTGCGGCTAAGTTATGAACTGGCCACCTTCGATAATGCGATTCCTGATGAGCTAGAAGGGATTAAGTTAGCGAAGCAGCGCTGTAGTTACTGGGGGTTTTCGGGGGCTAAGGCATTCGATGTGGACACCAAGACCTGTGCCGATGAGCAATGCCGTTCTTACATTATCACCAAAGAATATCAGTGCGTTGACTAATAATTAAATTCGAAAAAATTGAGACAGTGTGATTAGATAATGGCTTATCTAATCACACTGTCTCAACATCGACTTCCAGTCTCTGTCTCTGAGTTTAGGGACCTGCTAGCTCGCAGCTTCCTGATTACCACAAACAGAACAATTTGCCTGCTTCGCTATCTTCATCTCGCGAAATTCCATCGTCATGGCATCGATCATTAAGATACGGCCGATGAGTGGTTTGCCCATATTTGAGATGACTTTAATCGCTTCGGTGGCTTGTAAGCACCCGATCATACCGACGACCGGTGCCAGGATCCCAGACTCGACACAGGTGAGCATTTGTTCACCAAACAACTGGCTGAAGCAGTGGTAACAAGGGTGATCACCTTGATAGTCAAATACAGTGACTGTGCCTTCCATGCGGATTGCGGCCCCAGACACCAAAGGCACCTTGTGAGTAAAACAGCTTTTATTGAGTTGCTCGCGTACCGCCACGTTATCGGTGCAGTCCATCACCAGACTATGTTTGGCGACTAACTCATCCAATTCAGGATCGTCGAGCACCGCGTTGATGGTGTCGATCTGAATATGAGGATTGAGCTGGCTTAGGGTCTCTCTTGCCGATTCAACTTTTGGCTGGCCGACATTCTTGTCCTGATGTAATACCTGCCGCTGAAGATTAGATATTTCAACGGTATCGAAGTCGACGATGGTCATCTGACCCACACCGGCAACGGCCAAGTATTGAGTCGCTGCGCAGCCAAGACCGCCAGCGCCAATAACCAGCACTTTTGCGAGTTTTAGCTTCTCTTGCCCGTCTAAATCCATCGCCTTGATGGAGATCTGTCGACTGTATCTGAGCATCTCACTATCGGACAAAATCTCATCGTTATCTTGGGTTGAGCTCATATTGCTTTATTCCTGAACGAATAATGAAAATCGTTGTGTGAGTACCTATTTGCTAAGCACTGATTTTAGCAAAGTACTGAATTAAACGGTTCAACCGTGACCATAGTGCCATCGATGGTATCGCCCTGTTCCTGACTTAATATCACGAAACAATTAGCTAAACTCATAGAGGTCAACATGCCAGAACCTTGGCCACCGGTAATGCAGACTTCGGCTTCACCGTCTTCATTATTCGTTAGGATGCCACGCTGATATTCGACGCGACCCGGGAATTTACGCAAATTCCCTTTTAGCTTAGCTTTTAACTGTAAAGGCTTAGATTGAGGTAAGCCCTGCATCTTATTCAACAGTGGCCAAACGAGTTTATAGAAAGTCACCATAGAGGAGACTGGATTGCCGGGAAGTCCGCAGAAAATGGCTTTGCCTAAGTGACCGAAGGCGAAAGGCTTTCCTGGTTTGATAGCCAGTTTCCAGAAGGTCACTTCTCCCTCTTCGTCGAGGATCTGTTTAGTGTAGTCGGCATCGCCGACGGAGACGCCACCTGAGGTTAGGACCATGTCGGCATTGGCCGAGGCATTGCGGAAAGCATGACGTATCGCTTCTGGATCGTCTGCAATAACCCCCATGTCGATCCATTCAACATTGGCACGGCTCAATAGCCCTTGAATACTGTAACGGTTGGAGTCGTAAATCTGACCCGGTGCGAGTTCGGTGCCGACTGGGCGCAACTCATCTCCGGTGGAGAAGAAGGCAACTTTTACCTGTCGAGTGACTCGGAGTTGGTTTGCGCCAATCGTAGCGAGTACGCCCATCTCAGCAGCACCTATCTGAGTGCCTGAAATGAGCACCTTTTGGCCAGCTTTGACCTCTTCGCCACGGTAGCGAACATTAGTTCCCTTAGCTTTAGGCGTTTCAATGAAGATTGAATTCTCTTTAGCTTCGACCTTCTCTTGCATCTGCACCGTGTCGTATCCATCTGGAACCGGTGCGCCAGTCATGATGCGGATGCAGGTGTTGGGCTTAGGCACTCCCTTAAACGGGTGTCCTGCAAAAGATTGACCGATAAGAGTCAGACTGTCGTTACTGGTGAGATCATCAAAACGGAAGGCGTAACCATCCATTGCTGAATTATTGAAAGGGGGAAGATCGATACTGGAAGCTAAATCTTCAGCCAGAACGCGGCCTAAGGCTTGTGGAAGCGGTACAACTTCAGAATCATCTACTGTGTTAACTTGTTTGAGTAGTAGGGCGATCGCTTCATCTGGATGCATAAGACTAGGTTGAGAACATGGATCTGCTTTACTGGGCATCGGGCTACCTTAAGATACGTGAATACAGGCGAGTTGAGCAAAAAAGTTGTTTGTTATTATGCCATGGTGAGTCCAGAAGGCCATGATCTCAATTGCAGTTTTTAACCGACATGAATAAGAATTGTATGAAATTGTTTTTTGAGAGGAATACAGCCCGGCTCTGAGGGGCTGTATTTATAGTTAGTTTAGCCTGCGGTTGTAACCGCCGATCCCGGGAGGGCTTGAAGCTTAACTTGCTGGCCATCCTGTAAGGTTTCGGCACCACGAATAACGACGCTGTCACTCTCGGTCAGGTCGCCATTGACGGCTATCCAGTCACCTTCTCCATCGCCGAGTTCGACCGGGATTTTAACTGCCTTATTGTCGGAGTCGATCTTAAATACATAGGCTCCCGCCGAGCGAAGTACGATAGCATCCCTTGGGACTAAGGTGGTGAGCTGTTTAGGTGCGATAGGCAGAGCCAGAGAGACGAGCTCGCCAACACTGAATGCATCTTGCATTTCGATGGGGAGATCGATGCGAGCTTCGAAGGTTTGTGAGCGAATATCTGATACCGGGATCAGGCTGCGTATATTGGCGTGAAACTCGCCTTCCGTGTGATAGATGCGGAGCTCATCTCCCACCTTTACCCGTCGACTGTGCTTTAGAGGAGCATGTAGACGTATCTCTAAGTTGTCGGGATCAGTCATCGCAAGGATTGAAATCGAGCGGCTAATATCTTCTCCGGTCTGATGTTTGCGTTCGGTGATGATCCCGGAAAAGGGGGCTTTAACTTCGGTGCGGCTAAGATCATCCAAAATCATTTTCAGCTTTATCTGTGCTAGTTTAAGGCCCGCTGCTGCAAGATCTCTGTCCGAACGCGACTTGTCCAACTCGGTTTCGGAAGCGCTTTTGCTGACGATCAATTTTTGCAGGCGTTGGTATTCGCGCTCAAGCCGAGTCAGACCGACCTGCTCATACTCTATTTGTGCCTCCTGCTGCTCTTTTTGCAAGGATAAACGTGTTTGTTCGACTTTAGCGACTATCTCTCCGGCCTTGACTCGGGTGCCAGCCTCTTGCACCCACTCCAATTTGCCGTCTATACCCGCCGTTAACTCTGAACTGCTACGAGAGTGAACCGAGCCGATGACCATAATCTTAGGTGAGAGAGCCCGATTTTCTACCGAAACCACACTGACTAAGCTAGCGGGCGTTTCCTCTTTTTTATCCTCTTCGGCTGCGAAGGCGGCATGAGGAGAGAGCAGTGACAGAGTCAGTGATAATGTGAAAATAGTTGGGATAAAAGTAAACAGTTTCATCACTTAGCTCCGGATTCAGTTGCTGTTGAATGAGGTAAAGGGTTGTGAGAGGTTTGAGAGTTGCGTGCAGATAGGTGTGTTAACCTCAACAGACTCGGCATTAATATCAGGGTAAACAGGGCGCTGAATGTCATGCCGCCCACAATGACCGCGGCGAGCCCCCGATAAATTTCACTACCGACGCCGGGTACTAACATGAGTGGCAGCATGCCAAAAATAGAGGTTAAGGTGCTCATATAGACAGGACGAGCTCGTGTGGCCACAGCCTGGTAAATAGCATCATCGATATTGAGTCCATTCTGGGTTCCTTGACGCGTTTGATCGACCAACAGGATTGCGTTGTTGACTACCAAGCCCAACAAGATGATGAAGCCTATCATCGTCAGTAGATCTAAGCTTTGAAAACTAAAAAAGTTTAGTAGTCTTAGACTAATCACGCCACCACAGATGGCCAATGGCATAGACAGCAGTACCAGCATGCTGTCTTTAGCCGATTTGAACATGGCAGACATCAGCAAGAACAGAATGACCACCGCCAGCAGGAAATTGGCACCCATATCTTTTATCGTCTGATCAAGTTTGTCGGCACTGCCACGGAACTTGAGCGAGCTATTCGAGGGCAGGCTGGCCTTCAGGCTGGGAACTGCTTTTTCATTGATGATTTCCAATGCTTCATCCAGTGACATGTCGGCTGGTGGAAATATCAATAAGCTGACGCTGCGTTTGCCATTCACTCTTTGTAGCTGAGTCGGACCAACGGTACGCTTAATTGTTGCCAGTTCCCCTATGGTCTGAATGCCTGCGGCTTGAGTATAAATGGGTGTCGCGGATAGTTGTTCAGGAACCTGCCATTTTGGGCCTTTCAGCAGGATATCCATGCGTTCGTTACCATCGAAGTACTCGCCGACAAACAGACCGGATGTATAGGCTCGAATGGCATTGGCGATTTGGGTTCTATCAACTCCCGCCTGAGCGAGTCGTCGCTCGTTAGGAATAAGCTGAAGCTCGGGCTGCGCCATGGATAATCCCGGTAATGGGCGAACGACGGCACCGGGAAGAGCATCGGTGATCAGCTTCATGCCTTTGCCGGCTGACGCCATCAAGGCTTCCATATCGGGTCCTTGCAGATCGATATTAATAGCCCGGCCGCCGTTAAAGCCAAACTGCAACAGCGAACCTCGGTTGGTAAATGCTTGGGTATCGGGCAAGCCGATTAGTATCTCATCGTTCAGCAGTTTGATCATCTCATCGGCTTGTGAGGGGGCTTCTGGATAGATAAAGAGTACGTTAAATGCCGAATACATGGAGAAGTTGTAGCCTTTGATATAAGGCGATTTCTCCTTATCGTAGTAGGGTTTGAGTCGCTCAATAATGACATCGCCCACCTCTTTCTCTAAGGTTTGTATGTTGGAGCCTGGGGGTAATGAGAAAAAGGCAAATATCCCATCTGAGCGTGCCTGAGGCAGAAAGTCCGGGCGTGGCATTAACGTAAAGGTCAAGACTCCACTGCCTAAAATCAATAGGACACACCAAGTGGCGGCACGTTTTTTATCACCAGTGAGTCTGCGGATAATCTGGGTAAGCTTGGACCATAAGTCTGGCCTGTTCATCTGTGGGGTCTTTTTATCGGGGATTTTTAGCCACAATAGGCTAAATACGGGAATTAAGGTGACTGCACTGATAAAGGATGAGACGACGGCAACCGAGAGCGTGAGGGCTAAGTCCGAGAATAGCTGACCTTCCACACCGGGCATAAAGAGTATGGGAACAAAAATGGCGACTGTGGTGGCTGTCGATGCCATTAGTGCACCTTTTACCTGGCCAGTACCCTCCTCAATTGCTTGTTTGATTCCGTTGCCTTGCTGCAGTAGTCGTACAATGTTCTCCTGTACAATAATGGCCGCATCGAGTACTAAGCCGACGGCAAACGCAAGACCCGCCAGAGATATTACATTCAGAGTTCGGCCCATGGCCTCGAGGGCGAAAAAGGAGATAAGCAGGGCGACGGGAATGGTCGATGCGATCATTAAGGTTGCACGGAAGCTGCGCAGGAAGGCGAATAGGATCACGAGGGCTAATAATACACCAATCGCTAAATTCCCTTTAACCAACAAGATAGCGCGTTTGATATGTACAGAGGCATCGAATGAGAGGTCCATAACTAAGCCCGCCTCTTTCAACTCTCCGGCATTGAGCTCATCGATGGCTTTATTCACGCCGTTGAGTACGGTAACGGTATTCGCATCGAAGGTTCCTTCGAGCGTCATATAGTAGGCCGGGTAGCCATTACGCTTAGTAAAGCCCTGAATCTCAGCGCTTGAAACTGTGACGTCGGCGAGCTCGTTGATGTACACCGGACGTCCATCGTTATAGGTAACGATTAGGTTACCTAAGTTTTCCGGTGTGTATTGGCCCATAAATCTCACCATGTATTGGCGCCGACCTACGTTTGCAGTCCCGCCAGAGATATCGGCGGCCCGTGATAACGTATTGCGCAGTTGCTGCAGTGTGATACCCAGCGCGGCGGCGCGATAAGGGTCAAATTGAATGTGCAGTTCTTTAGGTCGTCGACTCTGCAACTGCACGCTACCCACGCCTGTTATCTGTCTGAGTCTGGGTTCTACAATATCATCGATCAATTTTTGGTATTTTGCGAAATCGGTATCTGGGTTATCCGGAGCCATGCGAATGAGTAATGAGGCTAGGTTAGGCGTGCCTCTGCCACCACCGACATTAATAAAGGGCTCATTGGCGTCCAGTGGGCGAGGCGGAGTTTGATTGAGGGCGTTGATCACATTGATCATCGCCTCTTGCATATTGCTTCCCACCTCAAAAGTTAATGAGACCCGGCCAAACCCTTGGGATATGTTGGATGTCATCTCTACCACACCAGGAACCTGCCTGAGAACATTCTCTTGAGGTTCTATGATGTTAGATTCCATCTCCTGTGGTGCCGCAGACCGCCAGTTGTTGAAAACTGAGATTTGTGGACGCTGAATATCGGGCAGTAACTGAATCGGTAACTTGGCGATGGCCAGAACGCCAAAAATTGCGATTAGCAATAAGGTGACTAAAGTGCCAGCGGGATTATGGGTGCTTATTCGAGTCAAATTCATTGTCTTTCCTGACACTTAGAGGGTCTGTGGGAATGGCTCTCTTTCTTTGAAGGTCATTTTTCTAATGATAGATAATAGAAGCTAAGTGTTAACAGGTCTGTATCATTTGGTTAGCAAATGTTGCTAGTGTGGTGTAGGGCCCAATCTTACAATTTTTAATGATAATTGTTTGTATTTAAAAACAGTGGCTTAAGTAAATTTTATTGCTTTTTCACTCCAGCTTGATGACAATGACTGAGTCCAAATATTGATAGGAATTAAAATGCTGGCACAAACAATGATCGATCAATTAAACGCTCAAATTAATGTTGAGTTCTTCTCTTCAAACCTTTACCTGCAGATGAGTGCATGGTGTGAAGATAAAGGTTTCGAAGGTGCGGCTAAGTTTATGCGCGTTCATGCAGACGAAGAGATGCAACATATGCATCGCCTGTTTACTTATGTTAGTGAAACTGGCGGTATGCCATTGCTTGGTGCCATTGAAGCCCCTGAGTCAGAGTTTTCTTCTTTGTTGGCGTTATTTGAATACACCTATGAACATGAGCAGATGATCACCAGTAAGATTAATGCACTCGCTCATGCGGCTTTTACTAATCAAGATTACTCTACGTTTAACTTCCTTCAGTGGTATGTCTCTGAGCAGCACGAAGAGGAGAAATTGTTTAAGTCGATTGTCGATAAGATCCGTTTAGTGGGTGAAGATGGTAAAGCGCTATTCTTCGTCGATAAAGATTTGGCCCAGATGGCAATTCAAGAGTCTGCCAGTGTCATGACTACAGGTGAATAATGTGTTGATAGGCTAACTGTGTTGGCTTTATGCCTGTGCTTGTTAGTTTGACGGATTTACTACGCTTTGCTTAATGACGAAGGAGCAGATGTTCTGCTCCTTTTTGCTCTCTTAACACTGTTATGATCTCTAGCGCGCCAAGCACCTTTTTAGCTCAATTTCATGCATCGGTTTCAAGTTATCGACCAATAACTTGGTCAGTTCATCGAACGGCTGTGGACGGGAAATCAAATAGCCTTGGCCAAAGTTACAACCTAAGTTCTGCAAGAACAGCCACTGCTCCTCGGTTTCTATGCCTTCGGCAACGAGTTTCAGCTCTAAGCTTTGTCCCATCATCACAATAGCCTTAATCAAGTTTGCATCTGATTGACATTCCAGCATGTTATCGACAAAACTCTTATCGATCTTAATAACGGAGATGGGAAAACGCTTGAGGTAGCTCAGTGAGGAGTATCCGGTACCGAAATCGTCGATATAGATATCAATGCCGAGAGCGCGAATAGCCTCCAATTTTTGCTGACACTGTTCGGTATCATCCATCAATATAGATTCGGTGATCTCAATGTGTAGATAGCGAGGTGCGATATTGTATTTTTGTAGCATAGTGTCGAGCAGGCTGCTAAAGGATGCCCGTTTGGAGTTGATAAGCTGCCTGCCAGAGACATTGATCGCCATGCTGATCATAAAACCATTGGCATGCCATTGGCTAAGATCGGTGAGGGCTTGCTGCAATACCCATTCACCTATGGGTTCAATGAGTCCGGTCTCTTCGGCAACAGGGATAAATGTATCCGGTGAGATCAGTCCTAACTTAGGGTCGCGCCAGCGAATAAGCGCCTCAACGCCTATTATGCTTCGATCATCTAGGCTGACTATTGGCTGATAGAATAAGCAAAACTCTTTTTGTAATACAGCTCGTCTCAGCCGCTGCTCCAGTTGTACTCGCTCCAGCATCTTGCTGTTCATGTCGGCCGAAAAGTAGCGGTAACGGTTGCGGCCATCGCCTTTTGCCTGATACATCGCCGTTTCGGCATGACGAGTCAGCCGTTCTCCGTCATCTCCATTTTCAGGGTATAGGCTGACACCCACACTGGCCGAGATCATCAACTCATTTTTACTTAAGCCAAACGGTGAGGATAGATGGTTAATCACACTCTCAACGAACAGACGAACATCGTTTTTATGCTTCACATTAGCGAGAATGATAACGAATTCGTCACCACTGAGGCGAGCGACGAAATCATGCTTACCTAAAAGAGATTCTAATCTGGCTGCCACTAGGCACAGCAGTTCGTTTCCAGCGGCATGGCCATAGATGTCATTGGTATATTTGAAGCGATCGAGATCAATAAATAAGATAGCGAGTTGTTGAGACTGCTGTCTTGCAACCGACATCTCTTGCTGTATTTTCAGTGAGTACTGGTGGCGATTGGCTAGATTCGTTAGTGGATCATAATTTGTCTTATACCAGATATCTTGTTCATACTTTTTACGGTTACTGATATCGAGGAAAAGTCCAATGTGGTGGGTGATCTCACCCGCTTCGTCTCTGACGACTGTGATGGCTAAATATTCCGGGTAGACTTGGCCATCTTTACGTTTATTCCAGATCTCACCTTCCCATTTATCTAACTCTTTAAGCGACTTCCACATAGCATCATAGAAATGATGTGGTTGTTGGTTGGAGTTTAATACTGACGGGTTCCTGCCTTTAACGTCTTCCAGGCTGTAACCGGTTATTTGAGTGAATGCGGGATTAATCAGTTCAATGTGGTTATCTCTGTCGGTAACCATGATCCCTTCTGCGGAGTAATCGAATACGGCGGCTGCCAGATTGAGTTGACGATTGGCCTTTAGTCGCTCCTTAAGCATAAGGTTGAGTGCCTGAGACATTTGGGCTATTTCATCATTACCTCTAACCGGTATCGTGAGTTCCAGGTGGGGATCGTGAGCCATCTTATGCATATCATTGGCGATGCTGGCAATACTGCCTACCAGATTTTTCACCATACTACGTCCCAGCAGGAAAAGAAGAAAAATAGTGAACAATGCCGTGATGATCCCTATCGCCAGATAGGTGAGTGATAGTTTTTTTTGTTGATAACAAAGTCTGGCAATTTCACCTGTGATCACCGAACTGACTTGATGCAGATGGTTGATTCGCTCGCTGGCGATTTTCCACCAGACCTCGCTGTCGACACTGGGGGATTGATACTGAAGGAATGATAATGCGTTGAGCATAGGCTCTTCATCAATGCGGACCCGGCTATCTTGTTCCTGTATCGTGAACTCTTGTTGTTTCAATATGTGTAGCTGATCGATGTGAATGTGATAGTGATTAATCGTCTCAGCAATCTGTTCGATAGCACCAAGCTGCTCCTCTGTCAGGGCGGTATGTTGCCTGAGTTTGGCTAGCTGAAAATCAATGAGCTTTATATTATGGTTGAAGCTGTCCAGATAGCGTTGTTCTCCTCTTAGGAGGTAGTTCTTGAAGTCATGAATTAACCCTCCATAACCCATAGAGATATTCATCTCTTGTGCTTGTTCTACGAGCTCAACCTGAGTCTTAATCTGTTGACGTATAAGAAGATAATCGAGATTGGTTTTACTCGTTAATAAATCGTTAATTAAGTTTTTGTTTTCATCTACTGCCGTAGATAAAAGCTGAGAGACGGCGTCATCTAACTCGTTTTCGATGGTGTGTATGCTGATATAGGCGCTGACTTTCATACGGTCTGCCGATAGCAGTCGATTTATGAGACCGCGCTCTTTCCCCGCCAGTTCTTGGATCGTGAGGACATTGATCAGGTCGTTATAGGCTTTTGCCTGTGAGACATCTTCGGTCTGCTGTTGTAGCTGGGAAATTAAGATCAACAGTTGGTGGTTCAGTTCTGAATAGAATTTAAATGATTCTTTTTCCCGCTGCCTGGTGACACCTTGACGAATTAAGGCCATTGCATGAGCCATCGCTTTGATCTGAGCCAGGCTTTCCCGCAAGGTATTTGTTTGGTTTTTATTGTCTTTTAATGCTAGGTAGAGTTGCTGTATTGCTTGACTGTCGAGTAGTTTGGAGAAATGTTCATCGGTATCGATTCGCTGAGTAACCAGTTTTTTTTGGTATTTAGCACCGGCACTACCTATATAGCCTGCGGAGAGTCCGCGCTCTTTTTGCAGTTCAAAAATCAGGTTTTCAACTTTTTGGGTGATGTCGATAGCGAGTGAGTTTTTTTGAGCGGATTGATAGCTGTCTGACAGATGCATCATGCCCATAGAACCAAACAGAGTTAGTAACAGCATTGGAATTGAAGCAAACAAAATTAACTTTTGTTTTAAGCTAAGCCAATTCATTACTGATGACATTCAAGTGCTCCGTGCCAGTGTTGTTTTCTGGCGTTTTCTGGTGTCTATCACCACCGTAAAATATTGAGTCACGGATAAATATCATAGCTTTATACTTATGTCACAGTTATTTCATGGAAGTCTAATCTAGGTCACGGTTTTATATGTAGAGCGTCAAATATTCGACTAAAGCATTATTTTTGCTATATTTATTGTTAATAATATACTTGATTGTTTTATAGGCAGGACAGTGGGTTGCCAATAGCCAAAATTATCATATGGTTATTGGCGGTAAACAAAAAGCAGGGGGTTCTGCTTTTTGTTTAGTTGAATTCTACAAAGCGAGATTAACAGGCTTCGGCCATCATAGACTTACGGTATTCGACAATATCTTCGATGGTCAAAACGGGAAGTTCATGTTTCGCTCCGAAACTGATGATCTCAGCTAGTCTGGCCATGGTGCCATCAGGGTTAGTGATTTCGCAAAGTACGCCGGCTGGCTTCAATCCTGCGAGTATCATCAAGTCGATGGTTCCTTCTGTATGGCCTCTACGGGTAAATACACCACCGGGCTGAGCGCGAAGCGGATAGACATGACCCGGACGAGCCAAGTCGTCGGCTTGAGCGTCGTCAGCAATTGCAGTTTTGATTGTGGTCACACGATCGGCGGCAGAAACACCCGTAGTGACTCCCTCTTTTGCCTCAATGCTAACCGTAAAGGCGGTGCCATACTGGCTAGAGTTATTTTCAACCATTGGAGGAAGGGCTAAATGCTTAACCCTTTCATCGGGAAGACAGAGGCATACTATGCCGCTACCTTCACGAATAAGCAGTGCCATCTGTTCATTGGTTAGTGTTTCGGCTGAATAGATGAGGTCGCCTTCATTTTCTCTATCTTCATCATCAACAACGAGAACGCCGCGACCTTGCTTGAGAGAGGTTAGTGCTGTTTCGACACGTTCGATAGCGGTGCCGAAAGGGGAAAGTAATGACTGATTCATGGTTTAAAATCCTTAAAAAACTACATTGGGTTTTCCAGAATCAGGGCGTGCAGAAAGTGACACCGACATTGCAGATACAATGAGGGTGTAAAATAAGAGGGGGCACGGTATGTACACCGAACGAGAGGCTGAGGTGAACCTTCGAGTCTCTGTTTGATTCTGTGTACGGCCATTCCATCTTACATTCTCTTTCATCCGGACTTAGACTTGCTACTTAAGAAAAAGGCTTTAAGTAGAAAGCTCATTACCGTCGGCTCTGGAATAGCTCAGTTTCTAACAACAGAGTCGTATAGAAAACCAAAATCACCAGATCTGCTGACCCCAAAAAAACTGTCAATCTTCGAAAATATTAACGTCAGTTTGAGCGCTCGCGGGCTTAAGTTTCAGGCTGACCTGAAAGCTATCACCGCCGGTGGGGAGTTTCACCCCGCCCTGAGAATTTACTCGCGTATCCGGTAATTGTCCGGATAATGAGCGCAAGCATCGTGCGCCTCTTTTATACAAATGACAAGTGCTAGCCAGCCAAGTGTGAACTAGGACCAGTGTGTGGATCATATCTCTATATTCAGGGTAAGCGCCGTGCTTAATGAAGTGAATAGCTTGAAAGCTGACGTTATCAACTTTAGACTCGGCTCAATGATCTATTATCAATTAAAGTCATCGTCTAGCAAGGATGTGTAAGATGTCTATGATACGAAAGTTTATTTCGAGTTTAATGCTATTAACCCTATCTGTTGGATGTACATCTATGAAGCTTGTTGACCCGGTTCAGCCCCCGAGCGCTGAAAAAATTCCTAATGAGATGAATCTACATGGCATTAAGCGCATCGACGATTACTATTGGTTAAGGGATGATACTCGAAAAAATCCTAAAGTATTGGCACATCTAGAGGCTGAAAACCGCTATACAGAAGCACAGTTTGCTCCATTTGACGGTTTTCAGAAGACGCTGTTTGACGAGCTCATTGGCCGTCTGGATAAAGATGAGTCGAGTGTGCCCTACTTATGGCATTCACATTGGTATTCAAGCCGTTACAAGCAAGGTTTTGAGTATCCTCTGATGATAAGACAAAGTGAACTCGATGGCGATGAAACCTCGTTACTCGATGTGAATTTACGCGCAGAAGGTCATGAATTCTATGGTCTGGGCGGTGTGTCCGTGAGTCCCGATGAGTCGATAATAGCCTTCGGAGAAGATACGTTAAGTCGTCGTATCTATAGGGTCTATTTTAAAGAGATTGCCAGCGGAAAGATGCTGCAAGATGAACTTACGGGAACCGATGGCGGGGTTGTTTGGGCTAATGATAGTAAGCATCTGTTCTATATTGCTAAAGATCCTAAGACCTTGTTGGGGTTTCAGGTGTTTCGTCACCAATTAGGGACATCACAAGCACAAGACGTTCTGGTATTCGAAGAGAAGGATGATAGTTTTTACATCTCGCTGGGTAAGTCTCTCGATGAGTCCAGAATTACGCTCTTCAATGAGAGCACGACGACGAGTGAAGTGTCAGTACTCGATGCCGATATGCCATTAGGTGAGTTTAAGCCGCTGTTGGCACGAGAGGAAGGGCATGAATACTCTGTTGCTAAGCTTGGTAGTACTTACTATATTCTCACCAACTGGAAGGCGATTAACTTTCGCTTGATGAAGGTCGACGAGACAAGGTTTAGTGATAAGACTATGTGGCAGGAGGTTATTGGCGGCAGTGCAGATAGCCGTATTGAAGATTATCTCCTGTTGGAGAAATTCTTAATTGTGCAAACTCGTGAGAAAGGGATAAGTCATCTTCGAGTCTTCCCACTTACTCGTGTTAATAGTCGTGATGTTAGCCAAGATGAGAAAGTGGAAGGTGAGCCTTTTGAGATCCCATTTAATGATCCAGCCTATGTCGTGGGTCTGGATATTAATGCCCGACAAGAGAGTGATAAATTAAGGCTCTATTATTCGAGCCCGACGACTCCCGAGTCCATCTACGAATATGATTTATCAGATTTACCGGCTCGCTCCCTACTCAAACAAGAGAAAGTGCTTGGAGGCTTTGATAGTGAAGCCTATAAGGCCGAACGAATATTTATTACAGCTAGAGATGGTGCCCAGGTACCTGTCACCTTGGTTTATCGAAAGAATAAATTTAACAAAGATGGCAGTAATCCACTCTATCAATATGGTTATGGTGCCTATGGTCATACGATTGAGCCTGATTTTGACAGTTCGGCGTTGAGTCTTCTGGACAGGGGCGTGGTATACGCGATCGCCCATGTTCGTGGAGGGGAGATGTTGGGCAGGCCCTGGTATGACGATGGTCGCATGTTGAATAAGCAGCATAGTTTTGATGACTTTATCGACGTGACTAAAGAATTGACGTCCCAAGGGTACGGCGATAAGAACCGTGTTGTCGCGGCAGGTGGCAGTGCGGGTGGCTTGTTGATGGGAGGTGTAATCAATCAAGCACCGGAACTATATTTTGCCGTTGCGGCTCATGTGCCCTTTGTTGATATTGTGACGACGATGCTGGATGAATCTATACCGTTAACGACTAATGAGTATGATGAATGGGGTAACCCCAATGAGAAGACATATTTCGATTATATGCTTAGCTATTCGCCCTATGATCAGATAAAGCAACAAGCCTACCCTCACATGCTCGTGACAACGGGTCTTCATGATTCCCAAGTGCAGTATTTTGAACCCGCTAAATGGGTGGCTAAACTTCGGGAATACAAGACTGACGACAATCAATTACTTTTTCATATTGATATGGAGGCGGGTCATGGTGGTAAGAGTGGCCGTTATAGGAGATATCAGGATACGGCTGAAGAATATGCTTTCTTCCTCGGATTGCTGGGTCTTAATGAGGTTAAGCCGAGTGAGTGACTCAGGGAGGTATAACAGGACACGGTCAGATACATACGATTTATTTCCGGGACTGCAAGGTCTTAACGCGGTCACTGTTAATGAGTGATGCAGTGTGGTTTTTGTATATGATCCAATGTGCTAACGGCCACCTCTATACTGGGGTGACGCTCGACATTGAGCGGCGATTTAAGGAGCACCAAATTGGTGGAGCCAAAGCCGCTAAATATCTACGTGGTAAGGGCCCGTTGCGCTTAGTTTACAATGAAGCGGTTGGCAGTCAGTCCGATGCATTAAAGCGAGAGATAGCGATTAAACGTTTTCCCAGAGCTAAAAAACTAGCCTTGGTCGGAGCCTACAAGTAACCATTACCATTGATTGACATCAGTAATCAATTTTCGCTTCATTGTGGAGATTGATTATTTTTAGTTAACTTTTTGCCGCCTATGCCGGAATAAAACAACGACGGGCATCTTCACACTTCTTTCACCTTCTTCAATGTAATCTGTCAGCACTGCTGTTTTGGCTCAAATTTGAGGAATATGATGACTGCTCTGGTAGAACAAACAATTAAACCAGTATCTCACCGAACTGAACTCCAGGGTGTAGGCTTTCAATGGTTATTGTATGGGTTGTTGATACTTCACTTCGCGACGCTGCTATTCGACAGATATGATGAGTTATCTACTAAGGTAAAGACTAAAACCAAGGCAAGAGTTAAGGCTAAGATTAACACCTGTACTCAGATTGGGAAGGACTAATACCAATCAGTATAAAGATGTGATCGCTCAGCGAGAGTTTAGCGCTTCTGAGGCAAGGCAACGAGTGAAGAACATAGTTGTTCTACGTTAAAGCTCGTTAACACAGCATCGGATGCGCTAAAACTCGCCTGTTAGGTGTGTTTTTGGCTGCCTACTTCTGCGTTGAATGGCTTTACAAGGGAACAACCATTCCATCATCCACTCGCCTTGAATTAGTTGCCAAAAAACACGCTGAGTAGATCACTTTCTTATACTGATTGGTATCATCAGGATAGGGTGGGCAGGGGCTAATTCGGATAACTAAATAAACACTATCCTACCTAGCCACCTGCGCCGGGAAGTTTTTTAATGGGTAAGACTGAGTTAGTGCATGCTTACCGGGCCATCTATCTGGTCGAAGCTCACATCGCCTGAGCCTGATTCCAGTATGTTTAACCCTTGGGTATTGACGACACTGATACTGCCAGAGCCATCATCAATGGTCACACTACCCTCTATGTCCTTCACTGACAGACTACCTGAACCGTCACTGATGATGACATCGCCATCGACATCTTTTATCTCAATAGAGCCTGAGCCATCTTCGAGTTTGATATCTCCATCGACTTGGTTGAGGCTGATATCTCCGGAACCATCCTGTATATCTAAGTTCTTTCCTCCTTGGATGGCGACACTACCCGATCCATCCTGAAGCTTTATATCGGCGTCAACGCCTGAAATATCTATGCTGCCTGAGCCGTCATCGATATCCATTTTCATCTGTGAGGGGACTTTCAACACAAGATCTATATATGGCGAGTTTCCGAAACTCACATTCGAATCGAAATCGGCAATCAGGTGTGCCTTTGTTCCTTGACGCTCGAGCGACAGTTCAGCCTCTACGCCATCACGGGTATAGATATCGGCTTCGAGTGTGATATGGGTTAAGCCCTCGACTCCCTTTATTTCGAGCGTTCCAGCTCCAGTCTCAGCAACCAGAGCATTGAGCCCATTGGCATCGAGTTGAATGGACTGGTGCTGATGCTCAAGCGGGCTCATATCCGCGCCATTAACATTAATGATGCATCCAGAAAGAGATAAGCTTAATACGCTAGCTAAGATAGTGGGGCGAATGAGCATCTTGTTATTCCTTTTAAAATCAAATTATTCTTGTTCGATATGTTTCTTCTGCACATGTGACTAAGCATGGTTTGTGCCAATAATGTATCTATATGTTTTAAC
>SDWK01000639.1 GCA_004195335.1 Shewanella sp. | reverse complement strand
AGGGGCTGTAAGAATGACCGATATTTTTACTTCCGGCGACCCTGAATTTCAATAACACAACATATCGGACGTTCCCTTTTTCTGATCAAGATGAGGCTTAAAGTGACAGCTACCCTGGCACCTGCCGATATTTTGTGTCAGAAGCCTTAATATTTGAGATAAATGTTGCCCCCCCCTGTATGAGGATAAACGACTATCACCTCACTTAGAGGCCGTATCGGAAAACAAGTGTTTCCAAAGTTATAAAGGCAAAGACTAATGGAAACAGGACACGGGCCCAGCGATCAATTGCCCGGGCCCGCTCGACATTGCCGATCTTGGCATAAGAGGACGTCACCACCACCTCAATCAGGCTGGCAAAAACCAGGAACGTCGATCCGAGAATGAAATAGTCGAGCCGCGACAGGTAAGAGATCTTGGGCAGGTCAGTGCCGACTGCAAAGCGGTAGGCAATCAGGGTCAACATGGTGGTAAAGGCGACACTGATCTGGGTTCCCGACTCCTTGGGGTCGACCCAGAAGACCACCCAGGACATCATGACGATCAGGAGCAGTGGGATGATGACCTTGGTAATGAAATATCCGTATCTTCGTTTAGCTTCTATCGAGATATAAAATCCGGCAAACCCCTCCTCATCCAAGCTGGGCACAAAATCAGCAGTTTGTGCCCTCCAATCAAGGATATCCCAATCTGCCAGTGAGAATTTCTGGGCAATGCCGGTTCGTGATCCCTTATCAGGGATCAGTCTGACTTCATTTGGGTTAAAGCCTGCGGAACCGAGTTGGATCGTGAACACCTGTTGGTCAAAAGGAAAATCTTTCAGCTTAAGCGGTTGGGAAAAGGCACCCCAGACCCGTTGCCGGTACACAACTTCGCCATCAGGGAATACCTCAACGATCTCGGGTAATGTCGGCCAGATTTTCTGTTGATTGATGAACAGAAGCCGAGGATTCCAAACTTCGTTCAGACCCCGGGTGATCTCATTTGGATTGTCGTGGACAAGGCGCGGATCCTGCCAGTGCAATTCAATATATACATTGGCATCGAAGCTCTGACTGGCACTATTGACCTCGTCGATATCGAGGATGAAAACAGCAATCGTTACCTCGGTGGGGCCATCTGCCGCAAGCGGACGACCGGAGTAGGTGGCTGCTGCCGGAAAGGCCGTCAAAGTCAGAACCAAGCAGATAAACAGACCCACGCACAAAAATAGATTTACTGCACGTATTGGCATGAGTAAAATCTTTGTCATGTCAAGAGTATACCAGCCTGCTTGCCAAACTCCTGCATAAGGAATCCAAAGTTTCAGAATTGTCAGATCACATTCAAACCCCAACCGGTGGACAGGACCAACCTGGAACTGGGAACCCGTTGAAATCGTTCGGCTCAACCCGGAACGAAAAAGGCCCTCCGAAGAGAACCTTTGTAAAGAAGCTGCATGATGAGACGAGGCGACAACTATATTGACACCCGCCGAGACTGAAACGCTATCTATTGTCTTTCGGTCTGAAAATGTTCGGGTATAATTTCTGAGACACTTCATGAAAGCTAGGGAGTGTCTAGAAGGCTAGGAGCGATTCACCACGATCAAAGAGTTCAGTTAACGCCTTGGACAAAAACAAACACAAACAATGATTATTTGCCCTCTGAATTCAAATAGGGTTCGTATGCTCAAGGTATTCATGTCTCTTTGACCTCAACCTATGACCGGGTACAATTGGTAATGCCGCATTGAAGGAGGTATGAGTATGGAAATCTACAAACATAAAAACACTGGTAAGTATTTTGTGTATATTCATGACTCAGGCGACAATAAAGCCTTGTTTGTCACTCCTCTAAACGAGATAAAAGCTCTGAGCCTTTGCCAATTTTCGGAAGATGAGGATGGGGATGAGAATTGTTTGGTAAGCAATCGCCTCATTGAAGCAGAGCAGGTACAGAAATTCCACGAGTATGGAAAAAGAAGGTCTGAGGAAAATTACGAAAATGCAGTAGATGCTCTTTCTGAAATGTCAGCATCTAAGGGAAAATATTTTATTGAATCGCTATTGAAATAGTATGCCCTATCGCTATATGGCCTACTGGATTATTTTCTGAGTATCCATTTCCTATAAGTCACCATCAATAGAACACTGAACGCCCACGGTTACCAGATCGTGGGCGTTTCTTATTTATCAGGGTCAGTAAGAATTTCGTAAACTTGACAAACTTGTGACTCCGAAACAATGTAGAAGGACTTGTAAGAAAGCCTCCACTTTGACCTTGACTGCTGACTGGGTATAATTGACTACATATTATTTATGTTGAGATTCTAGACAGAATAAGCCCCTGGAGAAATAAGCATGGTGTTCTCATTCGACCATATTGTCCTTAACGTTGTCGAAATCGATAAAATGTTGCAGTTTTATAATGAAATCCTGCAATTGCCTGGAGATAGGCTGGAGGAATTTGCTGCGGGGCAAGTTCCCTTTCCCTCTGTAAGGCTTTCTGCCGACAGCATAATCGACCTTTTTCCGAAAAAGATGTGGGAGAGAACCAGCCCAGAAAGAGTTTGTCGTCTCAACCTCAACCACTTTTGTCTAGCGACCGATGAAGCAAGCTCAAAAGCCCTTCAGATCAGACTCAATGAGCAAGGAATAGATATTGAAGAAGGCCCTGTCAAACGCTGGGGAGCTCATGGATCTGGCACGTCTATCTATTTTAGAGATCCGGAAGGTAACACGATTGAGGTTCGCTATTACTCTGATGAGGAGAAGGCTCTTCCTTGTCTCCTTGACTCCTGAAAATACAATTTCACTATGTAACCGCAAATAAATGGCCATCTGGAAA
>SDWK01000638.1 GCA_004195335.1 Shewanella sp. | reverse complement strand
GGCGTGCACCTGATAAATACGACGGTAGGCACCGACATCTACATAATTCGATGGTAGACCCCAAGGCCCCTTCTATCTTCGCCTCTCGCGAATTTGTTGAAGTGCAACGCTTGCCTGCTCCCATATCTTTTCAGGGAGGCTGCTAACTTCTTTGCAATAAGCAGTAGCTTCAGCAGCGGCTTCTTCTTTATCTCCAGAGTAAATTAGCGATGAGATCTTATTAAACCTTCGTTCAGAAATCCTTTTTTCTGGCATATATATAAGGGCTGCCTTAAGAGCAGACGGTTCGATTTTCAATACGCCATTTCCGTAGTGGCGACCATTCAGCTCGAGAGAGAGCTGAGAAATATCGGATAGCATTGATACCGCAATCCATTTTTTTTTATTCTCTGTTAGTCTCTGATTGAACTTGACCTGGTGTAGCGTATTGGTGCAATGAAAGCCTCTTGGATTAAGAGAAAGGTAAGGAATGCTCGAGACACGGTAAGTAAAAAAGGCATCAGGTGGGGTATCTACAGCCATCTTGTACCAATGTTTGCCACGCCGTAGGCAATGGGATCTATTTTGGATACCTTCCTCGATGCCTTGCCGAATATATGATTTATCCGGAGACTTTTCGTAGTCCAGAATAAGCAGATCATTCTCTGGGGAATCATGCATCTCTAAAGTCTGTAACTCAGCAATCTTTGTGAAAATAGGTATTTTGCTACAAACCCCATGTGTTCCTTTGGGTCGAATGAAAAATGCGTTGGCGCCAGTAACAACGCCAATCTTAACTGTTGCAGCGCTCCCTAGTTCCAACCATCCATTTTCCCGACTCTCAAGGAGAGTTGAAGCACTATCAACACCCACACTTGTTACTAGGCCAGAACTGCTCCATTCTTTCCTAGATAAAGCTTGAAATGTATGCTCATCATCAACATGTCCAGAGAAACCTATCTCTATATTTTGAGTAGCCTGTCCAAAGCCACCCATCCAGAGAATCAATACTCTCTTTTCAGTGGTGCCAAAGTGTCTATCACGCAAAACAAGAACACGAATGTCCCTGAACTGATCAGTTAACCAACCACGCACTTCATGTGAAAAGTCAGCTTCAAGAAAAGACCAAGGGATCACTGCAGCAATTGCCCCACCTTGGCTTAGATGGGATATGGATTTTAGAAGGAAATATACCCATAGATCCGCGGTTCCTCGAAAAGGCACCTCGTTTGAAAATGTACGATGCAGATTTTCTCTTGTGTACTGATCAAGCCTTCCGAATTGGATATATGGTGGATTGGTTACAACTAGGTCATATTGTATTTCGGGCTGATAATCAAAAAAATCACCTAATTGAAAGTGCATAGTCTGTGGCCAGTTTTGTTCCCCTGGTTGGAACAGGTCGCAGCCGTGAAACGAGTGAGCACATCCAAACACATCTTTTGTTGCACGTAACAGAGCACCACCACCACAGGCAGGGTCAAGAATTGAGAGGGGAGATTTGGCGCCTAAATAACGACTCGAACCACGTGCCAATTCAAGCGCAACGTGGTTCGGTGTATAGTGAATTCCGTTCTTTACGGTTTCACAAAGGTCAGTGGTAGCACTGGGAATATATGCGTTCATTATTGCTGACCAACCTAATACATTCTTCAAAGTAAGGCTTCAAAATCTTTTTTTGGGACTCTAGCACATGATGCTTCCAGTGGTTATCCAAATATAGTTTGTCTGTTACCTCATCTGGAAATTCCAAAAAAACCTGTTCTAAAACGAGTGCCAATGACATTGGAGTAGCAAAGAGCCTAGGTTCTGAAAATCCGGGATTTAAGTCCACTCTCCCGTTATAGTCGATTTGTGATGGCAGGGGCTTCCCCCCATAGTGTAGATGGAATAAAGGTTTATCTCTGCCCCTATTATTTTCATGATCAAAGTGATAGCGTCTGATCAGGCTCTTGTCCTGACTCACACTAAATGAATAAGTATGTTGCAGAACTTCCCCTCCAGGGTTGAGGTGCAAGAGGCCTGCAACGTTAAGTTCGATTATTCGATCGTAGTGTATGACATCCCAAGAGGTTTCAAAGGAAAACCCTGATGCATCAAAGCGAAGTAGGGCAGCTTGTGCAGCCCGCGCAATTTTTGGGGCATTTGGGCGAAACTGTAAGTACTTAAGAAATAATTTTTCGCGCTCGAGAAATTCAAGTACATTAAAACTGTAATTTTGCATTTCCCCATCCTACTCAGATAATAATACGTGGTTCCTCAAACGACAGAGAAACAAACCTCCTCGGATGGGGATTGCTGCACCCGAGGTGTGCTGGCACCAAATCCGCGAGAAGTCCATCATCCGTAAAGGCTAAAATTTCAGGCCAATTTTTTCCACATACCTTGCATATACATTGATGCTGCTCCTGAATATTAAAACGTCTACAAGCAGCAGATTGGACAGATTCACGCGGTGAATCTCTTTCAGCGATAGCAAGTTCATACATTTTCTTCTTCCACCACCTGGGCTCGTTTGGATCACACCATACCCCTGCATACTTAGCGTCATCAAAAGCAACTGAATACTTTTCGAAATGTACAGGGTCTATACCCATCGTAATAGCAGCCCATTTCTGGTCGTACAGAAAACCAGCGTGGCCATGCAGGGTGCGCCGAAACCAACGGTAGATGGCGTGAGCAAAACTGTTAGTTCCCAACATTCTAAGATCATCTGGAATGCTGTGAAGAATGCTATCAATTTCACTTTCGGGAGCATTAAGGGTCTTCACAAATACTGTAGCCGGGTTTTCTGCAACACCACCAGTTGCGGGGAATGCTGCTCTTAGCTCTAGGTAGCCATGAATAACAG
>SDWK01000938.1 GCA_004195335.1 Shewanella sp. | reverse complement strand
CCTTAGATGCCAGTCCGGATTTCGCCTACTCTCAAGGCAACTTAGGTAAAGCGGGACAACTGACCGACCTGTCACCTCAGGCTCTGGCTAAGCTCAACAAGAGACGGCAAGCGATACTCGACTCACTAAAGGCGCAGGATAGAAACTCGCTGACTAAAGAGGGAAAGATTAACGCACAAATATTGCAAGATCAGCTGCAAAATAATGTCGACCTCTATCGTTATAAAGATCACTACCTCCCAATCTCTTCAGAGAGTGGTTTTCATGCCTATATCGCCTCGATAGCCAAAGCTCGTTTTGCAACTGAGCGGGACTATAGGAACTACATCGCCAAACTGAAAGCATTGCCAACCTACTTCGCTCAGCAGACTCATTGGTTACAACAGGGGTTAGATAGTGGGATCACACCGCCTAAAATAACGCTCAAAGGATTTGAAGACAGCATCAGCGCTTTTATCGTACCGGTTGAACAGAGTGGTTACTTTAAGCCTTTCACTCAGTACCCAAAGCATTTCACTGACGCACAAAAGACGGCACTAACCCAAGAGGGTCATGAGCTGGTTCAGAATACCGTGCTCCCCCTGTATCAGCAGTTCTATGATTTTATGACCCTAAGCTATATTCCCGGGGCCCGCACCAGTATCTCGATCGCCAGTCTTCCCGACGGTGAAGCTTTCTATGAAAACCGAGTCAGGTACTACACCACCTTAAATATGAACTCAGATCAGGTCCACCAGCTGGGATTAAAAGAGGTCAAACGTATTCGGGCTGAGATGAAAACGATTATCGCTGAGGTCGGCTTTAAAGGCTCTTTCGCTGAGTTCCTCCATTTCCTCAGAACCGATCCTCAGTTCTACCCGACGACTGCCGAGGAGCTATTGAAAGAAGCGGCCTATATCGCTAAGAAAGCCGACGCCATGTTGCCAAAATATTTTGGCAAGCTCCCCCGCACTCCCTATGGCATTCAGGAAGTACCGGCCGAGATAGCGCCTAAATACACCACGGGACGCTACTCCGGCTCTAACAGAGATGATGAGCCCGGCTATTACTGGGTCAATACCTATGCACTGGACAAGCGACCACTGTACGAAATGGAAGCCCTAACCCTTCATGAAGCCGTGCCTGGACATCATTTGCAAATATCCCTCAATACCGAACTCACTTCGTTACCTAACTTTCGCCGCTATAGCTATATATCCGCATTTGGCGAGGGCTGGGGACTCTACTCCGAGTATCTTGGTTTAGAAGCGGGTTTTTACCAAGATCCCTACAGTAATTTTGGTCGACTAACCTATGAGATGTGGCGAGCGGCCAGATTAGTTGTCGACACTGGCATGCACGCCAAAGGCTGGAGCCGTCAACAGGCCTTAGACTTCATGGCCAGCAACACCGCCCTCTCTTTGCATAATGTCACCACCGAAATTGACCGATATATCTCCTGGCCAGGTCAAGCTCTGTCATACAAGATTGGGGAGCTCACCATTAAACGCTTACGAGCCAAAGCGGAGGATGCGCTGGGAGAAGAGTTTGATATCAGGGCCTTCCACGATGCGATTCTGGAAAATGGCTCGGTACCGATGCAGGTGCTGGAGCAGCAGATAGATGACTTTATCTCGGCCCAAGAAGCGATAAAGGGCAGCTAACAAATCCTAGAGTAAGCCACGAGTTACGGGGCAGGAGATCTCTTACCCGTAACTCGTGGCTCGCGGCCAATTTGCTGTCTGTGCTACACTGCTAATCAAGATAAATAATCTCAGTAAATATCATGTCGATAGCCATCGAACCACAAACGAATATTCAAACTGATGCCCATGGAATGAGTTTCTCATCCGAGCGCAATCTTGACTCAACAGAGCAGCAGGCAATGTGGTCACAAGTTACCGAATCGGTCATCAAAATGGGTGATATTAACCTAGCCTATTCGTTTATCGAGCACCCAAAAAGCCAGAAAGCCATCGTCATCAGCAACGGTCGAATTGAATCGTATCTGAAATACCAGGAACTGATTTTCGATCTTTATCGCCAAGGCTATAGTATCTTCACTCTGGATCATCGCGGCCAAGGCTTATCGAGCAGAACCACACAAAACCCTCAGCAGGGACATATCGATAGATTCGAAACCTACATTAACGATTTTGCTCACTTTATCGATATGGTCGTTAAGCCCAAAAATTATCACGACCTGTTCCTAGTGGCCCACTCAATGGGAAGTACCATCGGCACGCTTTACATGGATAAACACCCAGAGACCTTTAAGGCCGCCGCCTTTTCCGCTCCCATGTACGGTATTAAGCTGCCCGTAGGCAGCCGCTTTATCCACTGGCTGGCTCAGCTACTCGACACCACAGATTCAAACAAAGAGCCTGACTACGTACTCGGGGGAAGTGACTACAAAGACGTTAAGTTTGCCAAGAATGACCTGACTCACTGCCAACTTCGCTATGAAAATTACAAGAAGTTGTACCAACAACACCCAGAGCTTCAGGTAGGTTCACCGACCAACCGCTGGTTACACGAATCTATCGATGCTGGAGAGCGTGCTATCTTAGCTGCGCAACAGAGTCCTGTGCCCATTTTGATACTCCAGGCAGATGAAGACACGGTGGTAGATAACCTCGCTCAATCTCGAGCTGTGGGTGGGTTATGTCAGCTAATTAATATTCCACATGCACGCCATGAGGTTTTCATGGAAAAAGATGAGAGTCGTAACTTTGCTATCGATGCCTTATTGAAGTTTCTTGCTTCTCATCAATCGTAAATGGACATAATTAAAGGGAGCAGGGCTCCCTTTAATGATCTTCTCGAACTCGCCCTATCAGACTCATCAATATAACTAGCCTAGCTGCCCCGCAACCATCAGCTCACGAGTTTCCGGAATTTCATTGTAGGAAAGCACATGTAAACCGCGGGCAAATGCCAGCGCGTAACGGGCCAGTATTGGTCTAAGTTGCGGCGAAACAAGCAAAAGAGGACTATGGCCTTGCGCCTTAGCATCGGCTAACAGCTGGGGCATCTTCTGTTGCAGTTGAGCCAGTAACATGGGCTCCACCGGAAAACTGTCGAGCGCCATCTTACCTTGCTGCTGAGATTGATTCAGTGCCGTCATCAGGGTCTGTTCAAGTTCCGGCGCTAAGGTCAGCACATTGAGCTTCTGATCTGAGCCCGCAATCGAATGAAGAATGCTATTACGCAGGGCACAGCGCACATCGGCGGCAAGCAATACAGGATCTTTACTGTTTTCACTGCAATCGAGCAATGTCGTGGCTATGGTGCGAATATCTTTAAGCGAAACCTGCTCCTTGAGCAACAAGCGATACACCTTCAGCTGCTGTATCGGCGTCAGCGCAGTGCTTAATGATTCGGCTAATTTAGGCGAGAGCTTAGCCAGACGATCACTAAGGGCGATCACATCATCGTGTTGTATCATATCGGGCAGAGACTCGCGGATAAGCTTGCTAACATGAGTCGCGATAACCGTCGCGTTATCCACCACAGAGAAGCCTAAGTTTAATGCCCTAGCCTTTAACTCTGGTGCAATCCAGATTGCATCCATTTGATAGGCGGGGTCTTTGGTGATGATCCCATCAATATCGCCATAAACAGGACCACTCTTTATCGCCAACAATTTATCAGGTTCAAGCTCTGCGACAACAACCGGATTGCCCATCAGGTTGATCTGGTAAGCATTCGGGGCAAGGGATAGATTATCTCTGACCCTCACTTCGGCCAGCAGGAATCCAGCCTGTTCAGACAAGGTACGTCTGATCCCTGTGAGGCGTTTCTGCAACTCGGCTCCCTTACTACGTTCAACAAGGTGCACCAAGCGATAACCGAGACGAACTTCGATCAGATCGGTATAGGGCAGCGCATCCCAGCTAGGCGCCGAGGGCTCAGCCAGACTCTTCTCCAGTTGATCCTCTACTTTTGCCTCCGGCATTATCCCGACTCGTTGAGCTTGTTTCCAAGCAGCGAAACCTAAGAGAGCCGCAAACGATAGGAAGACAAAGGCAGGCATGCCCGGCACTAAACCAAAAACAGTCATCACGATAGCGGCGGTCGCCAAGGTTTTCGGGTTTGCCAGTAGTTGCCTGCTTAACTGAGCAGGCATCTCTTCGGCATCTGAAACACGAGTGACTATGATAGCGGCCGCAGTAGCCAACAATAGCGATGGGATCTGGGCGACCAGACCATCACCGATGGTCAGCAGGGCGAAGGTTTTAAACGCTTCGGCGGCGCTTAGATCATGCATAAACACGCCGATGGCGAGACCACCTAGCATATTAATCGCTAAGATCATCAAGCCGGCGATAGCATCCCCGCGGACAAACTTAGACGCACCGTCCATGGAACCGTAAAAATCCGCTTCACGGGTCACATCCTGACGTCGCTCTCTGGCTTGATCTTGACTCAAGACTCCCGCATTAAGATCCGCATCGATCGCCATTTGCTTACCCGGCAAGGCATCTAAGGTAAAGCGCGCCGACACCTCCGAGATCCGCTCTCCCCCTTTAGTGATCACCACGAAGTTGATGATCATCAAGATCAAGAAGATCACCGCACCGACCACGTAGTTGCCAGCGATAACCACTTCACCGAAGGCCTGGATCACACGACCCGCGGCATCGCCGCCAAGATGCCCTTCGATAAGCACCACACGTGTAGATGCCACGTTCAAGGTTAATCGCATCAAGGTGGCTAGCAAGAGCAAGGTCGGGAAGACCGAAAAATCTATGGGCCGTTTGATCGAAACACTAACCAGTAGCACCATCACAGCCAAGACGATGTTAAAGGTAAATAGGATATCCAACAGCCAAGGAGGCAGAGGCAGAATAATCATGGCCAGAATGGCCAGCAGCAAGATAGGGATCCCTATATAGCTACGATCGCCTGCAAAAGTGCGTGAAAACCAGTTCATGGTGCAATATCCTCAAATCATGTCGCCACCTTTTGGTGATCGACGGTACTAAAACAAAAATTCATTTAAGAGCCGCTGTAGCCTGAGCCACATACAGCTTCATTCAGACCCGCTAGTCGCGTCTCAGGTGTGGTGGAATAAAGAAGTTAGGCAGAGGGTCCGGTCTGACCTGTTTCCCCTGTCTCGCGGCCTTTATCTGCAACACATAGCTCAACACATGGGCTATCGCGATAAACAGAGCCGCGGGGATCTGTTGCTCCACTTGGGTTGAGTAGTAGACGGCACGAGCCAAGGGTGGCAGCACTATCACCTCGACGTCATGGCGCTGAGCAATTTGGCGCATATAGAGTGCCAGCTCATCGGTACCTTTAGTCAACACATAGGGGGCATCGGCCTTCTCAAGATCATATTTTAACGCCACCGCATAATGATTCGGGTTGACCAGCAAGACATCGGCTTGAGGGATAGCAATATCGGCTCGAGAACGTCCTATCCGTTGCTGCAGCTCACGGATTTTCGCTTTAATTTCTGGCTTCCCCTCCTGCTGTTTATGCTCATCCTTCACATCCTGTCGAGTCATCTTAAGTTCGTTATGGTGATGCCAGTACTGGTATGGCACATCGATAAAGGTGATCACTAGCATGCCAAGTCCTAAGTAAAGCATCCCGGCCGAGAGCATGTCGATGCCATGGCGAACCGCTTCATCAATTGGAAGTTGACTATAAGTCAGCAGTGTCTGTAGATTCTTCTCAAGAAAGGTGAACATGATGCCGATCAGCAAGACGATTTTTAGTATCGACTTGATCAATTCAACCAAAGATTTCACCGATGCCATACGTCCAAAACCCGCGATAGGATCGATACGACTATATTTAAACGCCGCATTTTTAAAATTAAATACTGGCCCCCCAGGCAGAGCGCCCGCCACCATGGCAAGCACGGCGACCATGACAAAAATGGGGCCCAATATGTTGAGGACCTCCAACAGAGATGTGCCTAAATGACGCATCATCATGCCGGGCTCATCCAGATCGGCCTTAGTAAATAACATGTTGTAACGTGTCACTTGTGCGACCTTAGCCGCAAACCATTCGGCGCTGATAGTCAACATGAGTGAGCAACCTATAATAAGCGCGGTCGCAGCTAAATCTTTCGATCTGGGGACTTGCCCCTCAGCACGCGCCTTTTTAAGCTTCTGTGGGGTCGCTTTCTCCGTTTTACTCTGGCCAGTATCTTTACTCACACCTTACCTCCAGCAACGCTCGTCTCAACCTAAGCAGACAAATATTCATACCACTCCGCCGATGAACTGGTACATGGCAGAGAGTGCATCTAAACAGAGATCGCTATAACGGGTCGGCAGCCCACTGAAGGAGAGCAGCACACAGAGTAGCCCCATTAACATGGACATGGGAAAGCCCAGTGCGAATACGTTCAAGGAGGGCGCAGCTTTACTCAGCACACCGAAGGTAATGTTGACCATCAACATGGCAAGAATAGAGGGCAGAGCTAACATAAATGCTGCAGCGAAAATCCAGCCGAAACGACTCACCAGCCCCATCAGGGGCAGGTCGAAGACACCAGAACCTATGGGCCACAGTCGAAAACTATCCACCAGAACACCGATTGCAACTAAGTGACCATCTAAGGCCAGAAACAGTAAGGTGCCATAGAGGAGAAGCCATTGCCCCAAAATTGGATTTGAATTGCCATTGGCGGGATCATTCATGACCGCCATCGCGAGTCCCATCTGCATCGACATCATGGCACCAAGCAAGGTCATCACATGGATCATTATGGTTAAAAATAGCGCCAGCATAAATCCGATAAGCAACTGTTCGATTGCCAGAAATAGGGCGCCAATAGATATCGCGTCCACGGCGGGTACTGTCGGCAACATAGGAGCGAGCAAGGCCGAAATAGACAAGGCCAATAAAATCCTCACCATGGCGGGAATATAGGTGCTACTCAAAAATGGCATCGCCATAAATGCTCCCATGATGCGGCAAAATGGCCACCAAAAGGTGCCAATAAACGCACTAATTTCTATCGAAGTCAGAGACAGCATGCTTAACCGATTATGTGAGGAATATTTAAGAACAGACGCTCAAAAAAATCCGAGATCTGTTGCAGTAACCACTGGCCGGAATACAGGACCATTAGCAGGGTCAGTACCAATCTTGGCAAGAAACTTAAGGTCTGCTCATTGACTTGTGTCGCCGCTTGAAACACGGCGATAACCAGCCCGACAAGCAGACTCGGAACCACTAAGACAGCGACCATGACCACCACTAAGTAAATAGCATCGGAAAACAGTGAAGTGAGCTCATTAACGTCCATAGCTTAACCCATCAATTAAGGTCACTTGCCCTGATCTAGTTTCATTCAATTTCATACATCAGATCCTTAATCCCGAAACCAACAGATCAACCACGAACGTCCACTCACCGAAGAGCACGATAAGACTCACCCCCAGGCAAGCCAATAAATAGAGAGCATCTGCTAACGAAACTCTCTCCTCAATTAAACTTAAAAAATCCATTGAATTCACACTATTCACCATTAAAATCGCTAACCAAAACTGGCCACTAAGGTACTCACTGTCATCGACCAACCATCTACCAGCACAAACACCATCAACTTGAAGGGCAAGGAGATAATCAGGGGAGAAAGCATCATCATGCCCATGGACATCAATACACTTGCGACCACAAGATCAATAACCAGGAAGGGCAGAAAGAGGAGGAATCCAATTTGAAAGGCTGTTTTAAGCTCACTTAATACAAAGGCAGGCATCAAGACAAAGAAGGGGATCTCCTCGGCCTTTAATGTCACAGGCTCATCCGCAATTTTAAGCATCTGCTCAAGATCTGTTTCCCGGGTTTGCGCCAGCATAAATTTTCGCAGTGGCACCACCCCAATCTTCACGGCTTCAGTTAACTCTATCTGTCCTTGATCATAAGGCAGGAAAGCATCGTCGTAGATAACCTGCCCCACAGGCCTCATGACAAAAATAGTGAGCACTAAGGCGATGCCGAGCAACACCTTATTAGGTGGACTCTGTTGTAAACCTAATGCCTGACGCAAAATAGCCAACACCACTATGATGCGGGTAAAGCTAGTTAACATCATCAGCATCGCGGGCAGAAAACTGAGCACAGTCATCAGAGCCAAGATTTCTAACTTGATGTTTACCGACTGGGTTTGTTGTCCATCCCCGAGTGTAAATAACGTGAAGCCGTCATTAGCGAATGCACTGGGTGCGAGCAAACAGAGCAATATTAAAAGCGCGCGAAGCATAATCAGTCATGCGCCCCGGTAAGACTTATAGCTTCGACTTCCAGCAAACGAACCCCATAGCGACCATTGACTTCAACAACCTCGCCTCGTCCTAACAGAGCGCCGTTAACTCGTATGTCTAATGGCTCACCCACCATACGGTCCAAAGCCACCACATCCCCCTCTCCCATTCGAGTCAGCTCACCCAAGGACATCTCGGCACTGGCCAATTCTAATGTCACCTGTACCGGCAAGTGTTGAAAAAATGACATGTCTTTTACGGGTTTAACTGTATCTATCTCAGGTAGGATTTCCTCTTCACCAAACAGTTTGTCATCCAGTAGAAAATCATCATCTTGCAGCATCGTTTGTTTGGCCATTAGTTGGCTCCTCTAAATTAGTAAACAGCTTAGTGATCTTGAATATATTTTTAGGCTTAAGGAACTAGCCTTCCTGCAAGTAGGCATCGCGAGTTAACTTGGCCACCATTTGCCCCTCATGGGTATGGATGGCAGCATAGAAGAGCGGCCGTTTGCCTACAGTCACAGGACAGCGAGAATGTAGATTCATGGGTAAAATGTCCCCTACCTTCAGCTCATGAAGCGAGGTCACCGGGGTACTTTGACGACCCAGTTCAAAAAGTATTTTTATGGGTATCTGTCGCAATCTATGTGACAACTTTTCCGCTAAATCCGGAGCGGCCTGATATTGACTAGGCTGCTCAGACATCAGACCAAGCAAGTGCTCTGTCATGCAAAACAGCATAGGTACCATATGTTCGGTGGGAAACCCGATCTCCCAAGTCATGGCCGCATCGATTGGTGTGCTATTGGCTACCAACTCAAGCTCTAACGCATTTTCATCTAGCTCAGCCGTAGGCAGCACATTCATGGTCGCCAACATGAGTTTTTTGGCTAACCTGAATTCAGATTGACTCGGCGCTCTCAATGGAGACTTTAGCGGACAGGCCAAACTGCCATAATAGCCGCTGGCCAATTGGTCTAAGGTGCACTTATCTATGCGCCACCAAGCAAGGGGAGACCTATGGTAACGCAGTAAAAACCATGCATTATTGCCATCGGGCACTATGGGATTCGCTCTATCTATGAGCGAGATACTCGACAGTGCGTGATGCCCCTGGCGAATAATAGGGCTAAGTACATGGTTTGCAGCTTCCAGTAACGGGCGCTGACAAGCCTCTACTTGGATAAGCAATCGGCTGCGCGCGAGTTTTTCTTGAATTAATGCAACAGGTCTAATTCGTTCACATCGATTCGCTTTTAGTAAATTGGCTTTCGCAGTAGTTTTCATCTCAAATCCAAAAAATAAATAACGGCGTCAAATAAGCAACATCGTCAAATAAATATCCCTACATTTAATAACTGACATCCAAATGACTTTTGACAACTTTTTGACTAACAAAATATATAAAACAACAGGTATACAAACAGAATAAAATAAAGTGAAAGCGAACAAATTACAACCGACCGCTATTTTGCAAACTAAAACAATTAAAACCTCACACCATAAAAATAAAAAGAAGAATATAAAGCGACTGAAAATCAAAAAACTTTAATTATTATTTAAAAATAATTAAAAACAGAGTCTAAAACAGCATTAAATAATGACAAAAACACGATACACCAACATAAAACCCTATAGCCCAATGACTTGCAATGCATTACCAAGT
>SDWK01000377.1 GCA_004195335.1 Shewanella sp. | reverse complement strand
GTACTAATCGTACCAGTTGTTAATAATTCATTAGATGTAGATGCTTCAAATTACGTACTGACAACTCTCAGCGTTCCTCTCGCAGAGCACGGCTACTATGTTTTCCCAGTCAACACAGTGAAAGTCATTCTAGAACAAGAAGGTTTTTATGAACCAAATCAGGTGCACGAGCAGGATCCTAAAGCATTGGCAGCTATGTTTAATGCTGATGCTGTCCTGTACGTCACAATCCAGCGCTGGGATGCTCAGTACGCATTACTAACTACTACAGTAACAGTGCAGTTTGACTACCGCATGGTCGATAGCGAAGGCCAAGAACTTTGGACTGTGAGCAAGTCTATGGCTTATTCACCGCAACAGCAAAATAGTACGGGCAATCCATTAGCAGATCTTTTGGTGATGGCAATTTCCGCAGCCATTGAAAAAGCAGCTCCGAATTATATGCCTCTGACTAGGCAAGCTAATAATCAAGTTTTCTTAATAAACCCTCGAACAGCAATACCTAAAGGACCTTATGCCATGAAGTAAGAGCTGTGGACTCGATTAAGGGGAAGCTCTTTTCCCTTAATCCCTGGCTGCCCCCTCACCCCATAAAGTCACCACTCCGAGGCCTCTAGCTATCCGAAGGGACCCCAAAGGTAAGCGGGCAGACGAGGGACTGCTTGACCCCAGCTTGACCATTCCAGCCAGTCCCTGACAATTAGTATTAGAGTACGCGACACTGATACAGTTTACTCATGTCTCCTTTGCATCAAGCGACCATCGAGTAGCAGAATCGCTCAGTAGCATTCACCAGGGGTCCACACGGGCGCTTTCATCTACCTAGCAGACATGCCTTAGAGGTTGCTGCGACTTCGGTACTTGGCCCCATATCCGAAATTTGGTTGTGATCGTTGCTTTCAATTTAGTCCGCCCCCTCTTTAAGCCTCCATGCGTTTTATCAAAAAACTGTGCGAAACAGCTTGTTTCTCCTTCGCCTTTGGTGGCGACAGGAAATCAATTACAATTGTGGTATAGTCGCCGATTCTGTAAAACTAAAGGATTAATTTGAATGGATTTCCTCCTTAATCGCAAAACGCTATTTATTGGAGCTCTCTTGGTATCTGTGCCTGTGATGTCAAGTGAGCTGAGCTACACGTATTTAGGTCTTGGGTTTGACTCAACAACGGTAGATTTTGACAATGGTGATGAAATAGATGGGTCGACACTTGGGGTCTTTGGCTCGATAGCCGTGAGCCCTAACATTGCACTAGTGGCCAGTGCGTCAACTGGAGAGCTAGATACATACCAAGGAATTGACACTGACATGAGTCAGTATTCTTTCGGAGTAAGAGCCCATACACCAATATCCGAAGGTACGGATATAATTGGAGATGTGCAGCTAATGAACATCGAGATAGAGATGTCTGACGGCTTTAGTTCGTTCAGTGATGATGACACTGGGACTGTTTTAGGCGTTGGTATTCGCCATATGGTTTCTGAAAAGTTCGAATTAAATGTTCGCGCTGCTAGAACAAACATCTTTGACGATACCAGCAATAGCTTCGCTATAGGTGGGCGGCTATATAACACCGACAAAAACTTTTCCGCTGGAGTTGGTTTCGTCTCGTCAGACGATGCTTCGACAATTGGATTCGATGCAAGGCTGCACTTCTAAGTCAGAGTAGCCATTATTTACGCGCACTACTCGGGGGATTCCCCCGAGCCATCCCTATTGTCCGCCTTGATGCCCATCGCAGTCTACTAACGAGATCACAAAGATGTCCGCTCAGTCGGCTTTGTCGCATCCAGCGACCATGCTGGTCCCTTTGACGGACGTTGTTAGTCATCTGCGATTTCAGACCAGCGTAGATAGAATAATAGGTATGGGTCCCTAATATCAAAAACATCGTTTTCGCCATCCCACTCGACAATGTTACTGTTTGCTGAATCGTTCGCAATGGTTGCTGCGTGGTGGCACGCATTAGCTATGCTAGAACCGCTTGGCGAATTACCAGCACAGATTGTTGATATACGGTCAACTAAAGGTTGGTATCTGAAATTTAGACACGGAGGATCCATTGACAACGCTTTCAAAAAAAACCTATATACGTCACCTTGCCACCCAAAAATAGAAATGTAGGACTTTCTGTCTGAGCCTCGTGTTTTAGGGCCTTCAAGCATTTTTTCTGCAACAGAACTATAGTCAGTAGAGGCAACGGTTCTTCGGCAAATATCCTCTAGGAAGTCTCGTTCATAACGCATGTCTACTGGTTCTATGGGAACTTCCCTGATTCCTTTTTCATAACAGGCATTTAAACATAGGTATTGCATAAGTTGCGGCGAGCCTGCTGCTTCCTCCGCTAGCTTATCAATCAAATCAGTGCGATAGATGATCTGAGCCTTATCAAACCCCTTATAAGCGATTTTCTTTAAAACTTGATCCCCCCAATAATCGAAGTCAATAGAAAAAAACCTCCCCCTCAAATCTGGATTACTACGAATCACATCGTCGGAATGGTATGGGACAGATGCACAAATAAATTTTACGCCTTGCCTAATGGCTTCTTTTATTTGCTGAGACAAGTCAGTTTGAGCAGTCCGTTCTATATAATGAAAATCATCAATAAAAATAACAAATTCAGTATCAGCAAGTTCTCTGATTAATAGTTGCAGGTAGTCTATCGATGCTGCTTCAGTATTAGTATCTTGGACGGCGTAACTCGCTGATCCTGAAACTTCTCCCGTTGCTTTCGCAAGTATAAATCCTCCCTCAGCGCCTGCTTTTCCACCTATCGTGCCTGATTTTGTTGAGCTAGACGTGCTTTGCCTTCCAATCGGGGTGCCTATAAT
>SDWK01000371.1 GCA_004195335.1 Shewanella sp. | reverse complement strand
AGATGTGTATAAGAGACAGTACCAGTGCTATTAAAAAAGGGGGCAGAGTTTTTACTCTGTCCCCTTTTTCACACCTTTACAGTGCTTTTCCAAGAGCAGCCCAATAGCCAAGTAAATATTTTGTTAGTAAAATGAACTTCATAAGATTATATTCATCTAATGGATTACCCTATTAACTAGCACTTTTAACTTATAAATAAAGTTGAAAGTGAGATACGTATGTCGGATTTCATTGGTTCGACATACAGTAACAAAATATGAGGTGTACAATGAGGCCATATCTACTCGCCGCCAGTTTAACTTTTCTATCCTTTACCTCACAAGCTGCTCCCACTCCCACTGAAGTGGTCGAAAGTTTCATTCAGGCCTATAACAAGCATGATGTTGAATTAATGGTGCAGCATACCAGCGAGTCTGTACGTTGGATGCATATCTCAGGTAGCAAAATCGAGGTGGAAACATCGGACCGAACAGAGTTTGGTGCAGCGATGACCGATTATTTTGAGACACTTAAAGATGCCAATGCCACCATTGTTCAGATCATTGATTCCGGTAGTTATGTTAGTACGGTCGAAAGAGTGACGTGGGATAACGACGGTGAACAGCTTAGCCAGTGCAGTATCGGTACATTTAAGGTTCAAGCTGGAAAGTTAGCCGAGTTTTGGTATTTTCCTGCTCACGCTTGTGATGCTCCGCTCTCGGTAGAGATGATTGAACAAAATGATTTACCTACTGTAGAACCCGAGATCGGTGTTTTACAAGAGACTCAACAATAATCATTTTTGGGCCGTAATATTGACGGTAAAAATGCGCGCAGCAATAGGAATGAGTTGTGACTAAAAAGTATGTGGTGGCATTAGATCAGGGGACAACCAGTTCAAGAGCAATTATATTCGATCATGATGCCAATATTGTTTCTGTTTCACAGCGAGAGTTTCCTCAGATTTACCCTCAAGCGGGCTGGGTTGAGCATGACCCCATGGAGATATGGGCCTCACAAAGCTCTACTCTTATCGAATTGCTTGCTCGGTCTGGGATCCATGGTAGTGAAGTGGCCGCGATTGGGATCACCAATCAACGTGAAACGACCGTCATCTGGGATAAGTTAACTGGTAAACCTGTTTATAACGCTATTGTCTGGCAATGTCGTCGCAGTAGTCATATCTGTGATGAGCTAAAAGCGCAGGGGCTGGAAGCTTATGTGCGTGAGACAACGGGCTTACTGCTCGACCCCTATTTTTCAGGCACTAAGATTAAGTGGATCTTGGATAATGTTGCGGGTGTCAGAGAGCGGGCAGAAAAAGGAGAGCTATTATTTGGCACGATTGATACCTGGTTGGTTTGGAAGCTGACCGAAGGGAAAGTGCATGTTACCGACCCCACCAATGCCAGTCGTACTCTATTATTTAATATCCATACTCAAGAGTGGGATTGTAAGTTACTTGAAGCGTTGAATATTCCAAGATCTCTTCTTCCTGAAGTTAAGCCTTCCTGCGCAGTGTATGGTACGACCCGCATTGCAGGTGAAGGCGGCGAAATCACTATTGCAGGTATTGCCGGCGATCAGCAAGCCGCCTTATTTGGACAGCTTTGTATCGATGAGGGCATGGCGAAGAATACTTACGGCACCGGTTGTTTCTTGTTGATGAATACGGGTAAACAAGCCGTTAAATCTAACCATGGTTTACTTACCACTGTCGCGATAGGTGCTAATTGCGAAGTTAATTATGCCTTAGAAGGCGCCGTTTTCATGGGAGGCGCGACGATTCAGTGGCTCAGAGATGAGCTGGGTCTTATCAGGGATGCACAGGATACCGAGTATTTTGCTTCAAAGGTGGAAGATACTAATGGTGTCTATTTAGTCCCGGCCTTTGTCGGCTTAGGCGCGCCATACTGGGATCCCACAGCCCGCGGTGCTTTGGTTGGGTTAACGCGTGGCTCGAATCGCAACCATATTATCCGTGCCGCTTTGGAAGCTATTGCTTATCAAAGCCGAGATCTGCTCGATGCCATGGCCAAAGATAGCGGTGTCATGCTTAAGCAGTTAAAGGTTGATGGTGGGGCTGTTTCTAATGATTTTTTGATGCAGTTTCAGGCAGATATTACCAATGTTGAAGTGCTGCGGCCTGTTATTACTGAGACTACGGCCATGGGGGCCGCATTTCTTGCTGGATTGGCCGTGGGGTTCTGGAATTCGACCTCTGAATTAAAACATAAAGCAGATATCGAACGCACATTTATGCCATCAATATCACCTGAGAAATGTGATGAATTGTATTCGGGATGGAATGCTGCCGTTGCTCAAACGATTAAAGCTTGATGCTATAACTCAAGAGCCGGAAAACAGACAACTTCAGGTGTATATCGAATCAGTGTTTTGTTAGTGAGTTAAACATCAATATCGATGTGGGGAAGGGGAGACTCGATGGCCTCTTGTTGCGCTTTATCTAATTCCTCTTTTCTCTTTTCTTCCTTTTCTTTTTTACCACGACGATCGCCTCGCGGTGAGTCGCGTCTGTCTTCAATTGAGTGGCGACGCTCAAGGTTTGGAGGCAGTTGAGATTGAGGGGCTTCATGGCTGTCTGCCGCGATCCCTTTGGTGTCATCTGTCTGCTCTACGACCCGCTTCCGCTTTATAACGGCGGGTATCGGGCGAGCCAGCATGGCGTATAGGCTGTCTAAACCAACCATATTACCTCCTTTAAATTAAGTCTATATTCCTTTATCGGCAAGTGGCGGTCAATATTTATACTGACTTTGTAAGGTTTTAGTTAATTTTTAATG
>SDWK01000102.1 GCA_004195335.1 Shewanella sp. | reverse complement strand
GTGTATCTCTATATGTTTGGACTCCCTTGTACCAAGCGGGTCTGCCCATAATATGATTAATCCGTTCAATTTTAACAATTCCACCCAGACTCACTAACGGCACGGCTAACGTCAGCCCTGCTACCTTAAAGAATAGTACCTGAAACTCATCATCGAGCGTTTCAAGCAGATCTTTTGTTACTTTAGGCGGTATTTCATCTAATTGAGTCTTTAATTCTAAATTCTGTTGTTGTTCTTGCTTAATTTCAGCCTTAATATCAAGTTTACCATCGACTTTAGGCTTAACAGTAACTTTATCCAGAGCGGTTGCTGTCTTAACTTTAACTTCAGCAACTGTTTGATTCTGAAGCTTAACAATTGTTTCAGTTCCAATCTGTGGCTCAGGTTTGAAAACTGGCGCTAAAAGTTGCTCCAGAGCCAACTTATCCAGATCAGGAGTGCGCGCTCTTATTTTTGATTGAGTTAGCGCCTGATTCTCCGTTTGCGTCTGATTGTAGGATTGAGTCTTAAGCTGTGTTTTCAGCTCTGGAGCCTCAATGACATCGGCTTTTTCAAATTCAGACTCGTCCCCCACCCCTGCACGTTCTGATAACACTTGCTTTAAAGGCTCTGGTTTCAAGTGCTCTTGTTTCAAGTGCTCAGGCTTTACAGGTTGTTGATTGGAAAAGTCTGATTTCAACGCCTCGACACTCGATCCTTCAGAAATCAGTTCGAGAACCACTGGTTCATAAATATCGGCCGTTATCGTCTCAACTTGAATATCAGCTTCATCTTCGACCTCAGTAAGAAGCAGAGAAAAATAATCGAATACCGTTTCATCAACTGAGGTTGTCATGAGAAAGCTCCCCAGTTAGCAGGTGGTCTAACAACCTTTCATATGCCTTCGCACCACGACTGCTTGCCGCATAATGTGAAGCAGGAAGATGCGCTAAACTCGCATCTCTGAATTTTGTGTCTACCGGGATAACATCGGGCCAAAGCTTGTCACCATACTGTTCCCCCAGATGCTGTAAAGCCGATGACGCCGCCTTTGTACGTCTGTCGTACATGGTCGGAACGACAGTATAGTTATATCTGGTTTTTTTAGACCGCCCCATTAAAATCATGGTTTTTATCATTCGATCTAAACCTTTAATCGCAAGAAATTCCGTTTGAACTGGCACAATGATATGTTGGCTCGCTGCAAGCGCATTAACCATCAACACACCTAATACTGGTGGGCAATCGATCAGAGCCACGTCGTAATCATCTTCTAAAAGGACAAGCAATTTTTGTAAAATCAATCCCATCCCCCCCTGATGACCGAGAGACCTATCTAAGGTCGCAAGCGCCATAGTAGAAGGAAGGAGGTCGATCCCTTCAACATCCGTGGAAATGATATGATTTTTAATACTCTCTTTGGTAAGTTGTTTATGTGCCAAAAAAACATCGTAGAGAGAGCCAGGAACCTCTTCGGAATCAATGCCAAGGTAATAGCCCAGTGATGCGTGAGGATCGGTATCGATCATCAAAACACGCTGTCCACGTTTAGCCAGGGCCCCAGCTAAACTGGCAACCGTAGTCGTTTTACCCACGCCACCTTTCTGGTTTGCTATAGTCCAGATCTTCAAAAAACGCCCCTCAAATTCACTATCAATATCACTTTTCTAATTATTTTCTCGAGTTGTCACTCGAATGCCGCCATGAGGCAGACTAATCACTTTTACGCCATCTTCATTTTCTGAAATAATTAAGGGAACCACTAATTCTTTTTCAGCCTTGCCACCACCACCGTCATTCTTGACTCCTTCTGTTTGAAGGGGTAAAGCAAGCTCTGTTGCAGGGATTGTAGCGTTTGTATCAGCGCTAAGCAGGGATAAATCAGTTGTGTTACTGGGTGGATCCCTATCGGTCAATGGCTCAGCTATATTCTTGTCCGAAGCGCGAGCAATACTACTTGGTACGACAATATCATCCTGACCCATTTGTGCCACTGTTGGCGATTCTTTTTGACTCGTTTTGTGAGCTGCAGACTCTGAAACCTCTGCACCTGGCCCGACGGTAACCTTGATCTCTTGTTGGGGTTTAGCATGTTGTAGCAATTCTGCTGTTGCTTTGGGGTGCTCAGACATCCATTTTGCTACAACCTCAGCTTGCTCATCTGGCACCATGAGTAAAACCTGACTACTTTGTAATCGCTCTACCTCGCTGAGCAGCAATGTATTTTTATGCCTCACATCGAAATAGAGGCTTGTGGTCGCAAAGAAGCCCATTGAGAGTAGAAAAATAATCAGAATAGAGAAAGTGCTCACCTTTCTCTTGACTCTAGCCATAACTAGATTCTCTTATAATGGCTTCGGCCATATCATCAAGGGCGATTGACTGGCTCGATATTCCTGCGGCTGTCACTGCTTGTGGCATACCGTAGACGATGCAACTGGCCTCATCTTGTGCCCAAATTGTTGCGCCGACACTCTTAAGCATTCTTGCTCCTTCCCTTCCATCGGCTCCCATTCCGGTTAAGACCACAGCCAACGTCTCGCTGCCGGATATTTTTGAAGCTGATGCAAACGCAATATCGACACTAGGCTTGTAATTCATATCAGCACTACCAACGACGATTTTAATCCGACCATGAGATCCACCTCTCTCGAGCATCATCTGCATCCCGCCTGGAGCAAGGTATGCGGTACCCGGTCTAAGTTGATCCCCTGTCTGTGCTTCTTTAACCTGAATTTTACACAGGCCATTTAAACGGCTAGCAAATGCAGGCGTAAAAGCGGCTGGCATATGCTGAATTAATAAAATGGGATGAGGATAATTTGCTGGTAGTTGAGTTAATATCTTCTGTAACGC
>SDWK01000096.1 GCA_004195335.1 Shewanella sp. | reverse complement strand
TCTCGTGGGCTCGGAGATGTGTATAAGAGACAGACGTACTTGTGACTCATTTCTATCCCTCTTATATCACCACTAATCGCCTTGGCATCTACGTATTTCAATGGCGCATACCTAAGCACGTCTGTACTCAATCCCCAGATTCTATAAAACTCTTTCGCAGGTCTCTGAAGACTCGCCACAGAGGTACAGCTATCGAACTTGCAAGACGATGGTGGGTAGCAATAGACCAGCTTCAGTCAAATTACGCTGATAACCCGGCTACTTTCATTGCTTCAATCAAAGACCTCACCACGACGGAAGTAGATCACCTGTTAGCTGAGCCTCCTGCCACCTCCCGTGCTCTCCATGCTGAGTTGGTTAGAGAGATGAACCAGCTAAAGGCTCTGCTCTCTGAGATGAAGACGACCACAGCTACGGCATTACTTGGAACCTCCCACCTTTCATCAAAGCCTTTGTCAGAACTGGCTGACGTATACTTTATTGAAAAACGCTCAAACTGGACTGCTAAGACCATTGTTACCAATGAGAAGGCTCAACGTCCTAAGATCGAACTTCTGGTCGAAGTAGTTGGTGACTTATTGAGTGACCTGCTTACTCCTGCTCATATTGTTCAATTCAAATCAGTAATGCTCCAGTTACCAAAGAACCGTAACAAGGGTCGTTATGCAGCAATGCCAATTGATCAGCTGATTAGGCTTGATCTACCTGCCTCAAAAAAGTGCTCACCAGAAACCATCAAGAATTACTTCCAAACGATCTCATCCTTCTTGGAATGGTGTCACAGAAATAGCTACTGCTCATCCAATCTGAACAAGTCGATACAAGGGGTTATCAAGAATCCGAACGCTGCCCATGAACAGAGGGATACCTTCAATGATGATGACCTGAAGCGTTTATTCGAATCTCATCAATACCTTAACGGCACCCATGAAAAGGCCAGTAGATACTTCATTCCATTGCTGGGGCTATTCACTGGCGCGAGAGAAAACGAGCTATGCCAATTGTATACGGATGATGTTTACCAGCACTCTGATACTGGAATCTGGGTTCTAGACATCAACGCCAACAGTGATGATAAGAGGCTCAAGAAGGCTACTCATGCACGACTGGTTCCGATTCACCCCCAAATAATAAAACTGGGATTCCTTCACCATGTTGGACTGATGAAACAGCGAGGTAAGCAACGTGTATTCTGGGATTTAAGACTCAAACGGGATGGCTACGCACAGACCTTTTCACGCTGGTTCAATGATACATACCGTAACCGACGTAATTGTAATATTGGGCAGGCAGCTAGCGAGAAGAAGAACTTTCACAGCTTCCGGCACACTGCTGTAACTCAGCTAGGCAATATCCACGAGATACCTCAACACAAGATTGCGCACCTTGTAGGTCATATTCCTTCAGATGGCAGCGTGACCACTTCAAGGTACATCAAACCGAATGATCTCGAAGATCGATCAAAGATTATTGACCTACTCGACTACCCCTCAATCGACTTCAACAGTGTGATTCCTTGGGGCGATAGAACTCTCAAATGACAGTCCCTACACCAACTCAGACACCCTGACCCACCCAAGGGCATTTACAACAATGTAACCCTGCACCAGAGGCTTCTCAGGAGCTTCTATGGGCACCTATGACTGACATTGTTACTTGTTGAATTAACTGAATATTGATCTGTTTCACAGGGTTGTTTCAAGCCGAGCAGATGGATTAGCCTTAAACTCTAATTACCCTCAAATACGAATTTTCCCTACGGCATGATCCCTAGACTAATCCTATAGTCACTGACAGAAGTGAAATGACTTTGCTTCTGGAGTAAATGCAGTTGCCCCTCCCTGCTTAACCCGTCAGAAGGAACTGACCATGCCTCACTCACAAATCGCGAATCAGTTTGAAGACGATCTTCAATATCTTGCATGGAGGATTGAAACTCATCGTTTTTCGAGCGAAGAGATACAATGCTCCTTTATCCACCTTATAAACTCTTACTCAGGGATTGCGAGTGAAGGTGATCGTAACGAGATTGTGGAAGTGACCCGCCACTGGTCAGCAGTGATGGAGAAAGCTGCCTATAGACATCGACTTTATCCAAGCTCTGGTGTGACCCCTATACACAGATGGCCGCATTAAGGGGCTGACTAGGCTTCTACCATTGTGGATTATCCCCCATCCACATCTATACTCAGGATGTAGCTCAGATCCAATATATGACTACACAACAGCCCCATAGGCGATACTTGTAATTGCTCAAAACTGTGGGGCTTTTTAACGGGCGTACGACTCAGTTTGGAATGATCAGGATTTTGGATGCCGAGTTTTGGCATTGTCACACGTAATCGGAATTTCCCTTGGTGCGTCAATCGACAATCGAACTTCGTTACTCCGAGTTCTGGTCACATAGATGGTGATGTTGTCACCGATTTTGATGGTTCCGTGGTTGTGGATGCCGATGATGTCGCCGGGAAATGCCTCCGTCACATTGTCCCGGCCCTGGGCCATGAAGATCGTCGCATTGGCCAGGGCCACTTCCTTGCCGATCCGGTGGTGCACCACCTTCATCCCCCGCCTGAATTTGCCGGAGCAGATCCTGACAAATGCGATCCGGTCGCGATGGGCCGGGTTCATATTGGCCTGGATTTTAAACGCAAAACCCGAAAAAGATTTTTCGAAGGGTGACACTTCCCGGGAGACGGCCGCACGCGAACCCGGAGGGGGTGCCATTTCGACAAATGCATCCAGCATCTCTTTCACACCGAAATTATTGATGGCACTGCCGAAAAAGACCGGCGTCTGGTTTCCTTTTAAAAAGTGCTTCATCTCAAAGGGATTTACCG
>SDWK01000091.1 GCA_004195335.1 Shewanella sp. | reverse complement strand
CGTTTCAGATTTAAGTAGCGGGGCTAGTCTGATTACATCTAACTTTGTTGATGTGAAATATGTTAAGTCGTGGCTACAAGGCAGTACGGCGATGGTGGGGATTCGTCAATCAGGAGTATCAAAAGTATTGACCCCAGAGTTGCTATTGAATAATGACGATCTGGTTAAGGTGGATAGCGAGAATGGGTTGAACCTACTGTTGGTGAATAGCATCAGCGGTTCTGAGTATAAGAATATCAGTGACCCCACAAAAATAAAAGGTAGCCTGCAACACTCAGTGGACGAGTTTAATGTAGCGGATTCAATAAGTATTAAAGCATTTGATATAGCGGCTGAAATTAATAAGCAGATTTGGCTTACCTTTGAAATTCCGAAGGATGCAACCCCAGGGGATTACATTGGCCAAGTGACGATAGAAGACGGTTTTGGCAACAATGTGACGATAGAAGATGCTTATGGCAACACAATGGATAGTGTGGATATTTCCTTAACGGTAAGACCTTACGAACTTGTCGATCCGTTGCTTGAGTATAGTCTTTACTACCGTGGGTTTTTAACATCGGAAGACCGCACAACGATCTCGTCTGAAGAAAAGTCTGAAAGTCAGATGCGCATCGAATTACAAAACATGCGAGATCACGGTGTATCCAACCCAACGGTGTATCAGGATTATCGGTATATTGACGAAGTCGCTAAGGTTTTTGATCTGCGTGCTGAGCTAGGTTACACATCCAAAGATATTTACTATTTAGGGATTACGACAGGGAATTATGGCGATATCACTGATTTGAATAAACGTTATGCAGCTTTTAAGGATATACAGAGCCTAGCTCAAGTAAAAGGTCTGGGTGATGTCTTCGTGTATGGCATTGATGAGGCTGACGTGGCTGGGATTGAAGGTCAATACCCTGTCTGGGACAAAATTCAGCAGTTAGGTGGCAAGGTGTTTGTTGCTGCTTGGCGTAAGGACCGAGAACCGTTATTAGCGGGTAAAGTTGATCTGTTGGTTAATGGGATAACGCCAGATAAAACGGTGAATAGTACTTTTTCTAATGCTGGTACCAAGGTGTATTTATATAACAGGCCGCAAGTAGGGGTTGAAAATCCTAATGCCTATAGAAGTGGTTATGGTATACGCGCCTGGCAGCAAGGGTTTGATGGCGTGATGGACTATGCCTATCAGCACTCATTTGGAAGTATCTGGAATGACTTCGATCACGAGCTATTTAGAGATCATGTTTTTACATACCCCACCCGTAACGGCGTGATTGATACCATTGCCTGGGAGGGTTTTAGAGAAGCGGTCGATGATATTAAGTACTTGAGTACGCTGATTTCACTGATTAATCGTGATGGTGTAGCACAGTGTAATACTTCAATAAACTGTATTAATGCCACTGGGTTTGTGGAAGAGTTGAAGAATAAGGAAATATTTGATTTTGATAAGTTACGTCAAGACATAGATTTTCATATACAAAGACTGTTGTAATAATTGATGTTAATCATCAGTAGTATAGGCTCGTTGGTTTTTCGATGAAAAATATTTCCGTTTTTAAGAATGTGCTTGGTTTGGGCTCAGCGTCGGCTGTCAATATAGCCGTGCTATCCATTCTAAGTTTGTTGATTGCAAAGTTTTTAACTGTAGAAGACTTTGGTGTTACCCGGTCAATCACTGCCTATATGATTGTGCTAACAATGTTTGGGCACTTTGCTTTCCATGATGCGCTGGCCTCAATGGTAGCCAGGACAAAAGAGCAGCAGGAAAAAGTCAGATATTTCGTGAGTGCGACCTGGGTTGTTTTGCTGAACTCAACCCTGTTGGGTGTGATTAGCTATTTTGTTGTCACCTACTCAGGGCTATGGCAAGGTGATCTGAAAGATACATTAGCGATTATCGTTCTTTTTTTACCCTTTGCAACAATCGCAATCCTATATAATGGTGCGCTTCAAGCGGTGGGTGATTATCGCAGTCTTTCCATCGCTACAATTTTAAATGCTGTTATTCCATTTTGTATGATACTGCCTCTCGTTTTTATGGTTGAGTTGGTTGGGTGGAAGTGGGGGAGGGCGATTGCTTTTGTAATCATAAGTCTGATTTTATTTGTTTTTGTCAGGAAATACATTGCATCAATTACACCCCATCTTAAATCTACGCTGGATCTTTTTCGTTTTGCGAGGGTGCAGATTATCAGTGGCGTGTTCTCCCTGTTACTCTTGAGCGGTGATATAATACTTCTCGAAAGATTAACCGGTAGTCTCATCGAGGTTGCTTATTATGGGTTGGCAGCTTTTTTTGCTAAATCGTTTATGTTCTTCCCGGCCGTTATCGGCCGAGTTTACTTCAAGCCTATTGCTCAGTTTTCTTCTGGGCAGTCATCTGAAAATAAAATAGTTGAGTTTTTGGCTGTTGTGCTGGCTGTATGTGTCTCAATCTCGATTGTTGTCTATTTTCTAGGACCTTTGGCCATCACTATGATCTACGGTGATACTTATGCCGCAGCGGGTAAGGTGTTAGAGGTGTTGTCACTGGCTATTGTTTTCATGGGATTATGGCAAGCGCTATCGACCATTAATGTTGCTAGTAACAAGCCGCAAAATTCTGTGATTGTAAGTGTGGTCGGATCGATCGTTGCGGTGGTAATGCTAGTACTGTTAATTCCAAAGATGGGCGCGATTGGCGCGGCCTGGGCAATGGTTGCGGCTAATGGTAGCGGTGTGTTAATCGGGCTCTGTCTGATTTTTATAAACAATGACAAGAGCTTCGATGAAGCTGAATCTCTTGAGTTTACCAAGCCATGAATAAATCAGGTGATAGCACTTTGCAGCGAGGTAATACGTAC
>SDWK01000904.1 GCA_004195335.1 Shewanella sp. | reverse complement strand
CTATTGCCGCATTTATCTATCTCCTCGTCGGTGATCCCTCTACATTCCTTACCAGCTTCGACCCATCGACTCTCAGTGCCACCGCCTCTAAGCATTTTCTTAATGTGGGTAATGTTGAATTTAGTTGGCATGGTCAAGCCATGCTCGCCATTTTTTGCGCCGCAATCATCTTATGGATAACGGAGGCCATTCCTAATTATTTAACCTCGCTAATCGTTATTATCACCATGGTACTGACGGGGGTTCTCCCGGAAAAAGTTGCTTACGCTCAGCTAGGTCACCCTATTATGTGGCTGAATATCCTCTCTTTTATATTGGCATCTATGCTAGTCGCTTCCGGAGCGGCGAAACGTTTTGCCCTGTGGTTTATCTGCAGGTTTGCGACCAGTGCCACCCCAATTTTTTATAGTTTTATGGTCATCAACTTAGTCTTATCGGCGTTCATTTCGGCAACAACGGCTAAGGCCGCGATCTTGATGCCAATCTTTATGGTTATCGCTGCGGTGTATGGCGCCTCAGGGGGAGATAAAAAGAATAACTTCGGCAGAAATCTGGTTCTTCAAAACCTGCTGCAGATAAATTTATGTGCCGGCGCGTTTGTCACCGGCTCTGGCGCAAACTTGCTTGCAGCCAGTCTTATTGCTGGCGCTATCGGTGGCAGCTTCTTCTTTGCCGATTGGATGATCGTCGCTCTGCCCGTCGTCGTGTGCATGATTATCGTTGGCTGGCTGTTAGCCACTAAGGTATTTTTCCCACTCTCTCCGGAAGAACATCTGCCTCAAATTGAAGGCGGTATGGATCGCCTGAAAAAAGAGCTGGATAAGATGGGTAGCATCTCGACCAGAGAGATAAAAGCAATCGTCATCTTTGTCACTATCTTGATATTTTGGGCCACGGATAAACACCATGGCATCAGCGCAACCGCCATTGCCTTTATCGGCGCCATTGTCGCCCTATCTCCACGTATCGGCGTGGTTAACTGGAACCAAGTCGATGTCCCTTGGCACCTATTGCTCTTCTCTGCGGGGGCTTACACACTTGGGGCTGGGTTTAAACAGACGGACCTGCCTAATCTTGCGGTAAATTTCGGTTTAGAATATTTTGGACTGGATGACAACACCCCCTTTTCTGTCTTCTATATTGCCCTGACCGGAGCCATGCTGTTCAGCTCATTGGTCTTTCAGTCTAAAACGATGCGAACCATGTTATTCGTTCCCATTGCGATAGGCATTGCGCAAAGATTTAACTATCCGATTATGAGCCTCGCCCTGCCCGTTGCACTGCTTATAGAACATGTCTATGTACTGCCATTTAACAGTAAGCCCGCGTTGCTGCTCTACTCTACGGATCAATACAGCTTAAGTGACACCTTCAAGTTTGGTATCACCATGCTTACCATTGGCTGGATCACCAGCATCATCTTAGGCGAAACCTGGTTTAAATGGCTAGGTTACACACCAAACGGCGTGTTCTGGTAGATGAAGCGATCAATTTCAAGTTGCAGAGTTAACTGAATATGTATTCAAATCATAATGACATCCGAAGCAAACTGGCACTGCTTCAGCTGGCTAAAGAGCTGGGGAGTATCAGTAAAGCCTGCGACATGATGGGTTACAGCCGAGACAGCTATTACCGGTTTAAAAAGCAGTATGAGAACGCAGGCGAGCGTGGCTTACACAACCTATCGAGAAAGAAGGGCACGCTTAAGAGTCGGGTCTCACCGGAAATTGAGGAGCAGGTCATAGAGATCGCACTCGATTACCCGAATTATGGTCAGGCCAAGGTGGCAGAACTGCTAACCGCGAGGGGATGTACCATATCCCCCAGCGGGGTTCGAACCATCTGGTTACGGCATAATCTTGAGACTAAGCACAATCGATTTATCGCCTTAAACAGTCGCCTACGCCAGCAAAATGAGCTTAATTTTAATGCTCAGCATCAGATTGAAAAATCGTGCAAACTTCAACAAGAGGAAGGCGCCCTCGACTGCCAGAGTCCCGGCGACATTTGCGTACAAGACACGTTTAAAGTTGGCAATATTCCTGGGCTAGGCACTATCTATCAACACACCTGCATGGATGCCTATAGCCAATATACACATGCAGAAGTCACCCTGGATAAAGGCTCCCAACTAGCCTCCGATTTTCTCAGTTCTCAGGTGCTTCCCTGGTACAAGGGACAAGGGATCCCCATCAATAGTATTTTGACCGATAGGGGCGCCGAATTTAGCGGAAAACATAGCAAGCCATTCCAGAACCTGCTTCAGGAAACTGCGATTAACCATATTCAGAAAAGAGCTTATAACGGACCTATCGTTAATGGTATTGCAGCCCGATTTCATAGCCTGGCTCACAGCGAGTTTTATGCGCCATTCTTAAAGAATAACAAGGTGTCAAACATAGAGACGTTAAACGACAATTTACAAAAATGGCTTAAACGCTATAACCATCAATATGCGATTGCCGGAAGGTATACCTTAGGTAAAACGGCCATAGAAGTGATCGAACTCAGTCGCCATCTGTATCGATAAGAGTAAATACTAAACGTTACCCGCCTACACGCCTGATGTCAGTGTACGACACAGGCAATTATTCTCACCTTTATGAGACTCACGATATAACATCGTGAGTCTCATAAAGGTGAGAATAATCGCCTGTGTTGTACACTGACATCAGGCGTATAGGCGGGTAACGTTTCGTGTCTACTCTTATCGATACAGATGACGACTGAGTTCGATCACTTCTGTGGCCGTTTTACCTAAGGTATACCTTCCGGCAATCGCATATTGATGGTTATAGCGTTTAAGCCATTTTTGTAAATTGTCGTTTAACGTCTCTATGT
>SDWK01000900.1 GCA_004195335.1 Shewanella sp. | reverse complement strand
GTCTATCGCCTGTAGCGGACTGATGTGCAGATACTTCAGTGAGACGCTATAAATATATCCCTATACGCTCTGCGATTTCATCCCTGAAATCGTAGCTCACCGCCGCATCTACACTGTTAACTTAAAACAAGTTTATCTCTTCGAATTTACTTTAAAGGTTTAAGTTTGCGACATCCTAGAAACTCTTTAATTAGCTGCGACCTCATTGTTCCTTTCTGATGTATCGGCCTTCATTTTCCTAAAAAAAATGGGGCTGAGTAAACTTATTGATGAACCTAACCGCCCAAACAGCTCTCTCCTTTCCTCCCCTGAGAGCTGTTCTATCTCGACTAATTCTTACAATCAGTAACCTATCTGCCTTCGACTCTTGAACATCTATCCCCCAACAATTGAGTGGTTGTGATACCAAGGTCTGCTGTTCTGTTCTGTACTGCTCAACATCTAAATGCGCATAGGTACTTGCAGTGATACTGGGGTTTATAAAATCATCCTCTTTGCCTCGATATACCGCTTTATTGGTGAGCTGCTGCAACACAAAGATTATGTTATGTGTTTTGCATTTTGCTATCTGCTGATCTATTTTTACATGGCAGTTACAGCATGTTTGGACTACAGACATATTCCGCATCAATACTCATGTGTATGACCGACCTGGCTCCAATAAATGTGAATGCATTTTAACCTACACGGCACTAAAAACTTGGAATATTGGTACTTACATGCACCAGGCATTAAGGAGGGAGTATGCGAATTATGGGGATGATTCTTATGGGTATCGGCCTAATTTGGTGTCTCATAGCATTCAGAATGCCCACCACAGTTTTCATCGGCGGTGAATATATCGGGTCAGGAGAGTTAGTGACTTACCTCCCTCGCGTAGAAGTACATAGCCTCGAACTCTCTGATAAACGCCACACTTATCTTCTGATTTCCGCTGCATTGGCAGTTATTGGTAGTCTTTTACTGGGATTTGGCTTCATTCCAAGAAGCTCATATCTCCCCTCAACCGCCACCCGAGTATGCCCATTTTGTGTCGAACGAGTGAAGGTGGAAGCGAAGCTCTGCAAACACTGTGGCAAGGAGATCCCTGAATTCAAGCCGTAGTCCAAGTCCAAACAAATGCACGCTTGAGACTTGGATTCTTTACATTACGCTGCATGGAGTGGCAATTGGGAAAGAGTTAATGGATTACTAAGAGAAGGGGCTGATGTGAATCAAGCTAACGAAAAGGGGAAAACGGCACTTGATTTAGCTCGGACACGTAAAGACAAACAAATTATCAGCTTGTTGATTTCAAAAGGTGCAACCGGATGACGAGATCAACTTAACCTAACCATTATTGGCAATAAGCTCACTCATACTCATACTTGAGCAAACGGTATACAGGACAACAATTTACCGTAATTATTGCCCTATAAATTTGGTCTAGAGCGTATTTATATCATTTAGCTGACTGAAAATCTTTACGTGATGAGATAGATAATCTTCAAACTTCTCAAAGTCTGCTTTATGCATTCTACCAGTAGCGAGTGCATCTCCTTCATTGACACCCAATTGAGTCATTAGTGATCTGTCTAAGTCATCAGCCAATTTCAATCTGAACTCGCGGCCAACTTTTCTAAAGGTGATTCGATGTTTATCAAATAAGTTAGCTATATGAGCACACAATAAAATGCCATTAGCACCATCCAATCGCTCAGTGGTGTTCTCACAATTTCGCCAAACTTTAATATGTGAAGCAACAAGCATCTCTTTAACAGGAGTTAGCGTTAACGCACAGGTTTCACTGCCCCATACCCTAATGACTTCTTGTCTAAATTTACCTTGCCCTACGCGAGCATTTATCTCTAGCCTCTTCTCCGAGTCAGATAATGGTGATTCCAATAAATCGATGATGTCTTCCCCAATCTCACCGTCGTTGATCACTTCATCACTACCGATACAAAGGGATAAAAGATTTTCAAATGTAAAACTATCTTCTCTGTCTTTTGCTATGACCTTAACAGAACTATGGTCATACTTAATTTGTTTCCCCAGTGAGTTACCAAGGCTACATTCGGGGTTTCTCTTGTTATGTTCAAAGTGTGCTCTCTGCCCGTCTTTTCCCTGCTTCATTAGCTTAATAGTTGCGTGGCACTCTGGGCATCTACGTATAACGTTATTACTTCCATCAAGTGATTCAACAGGTATTAAACGCCAATCACCGCAAATAAGTGCTTCGCAAATAGAATTAGTTAGTTGTATCATATTGTTCCTTATGATTTTTATTTTTAACAAATAATCGATTAAACATCTCGTGTCTCTCTTCTTCTGAGAGCTGCTCTACCTCAGCTAATTCTTATAATCAGTAACCTATCTACCCTTAACTCTTGTACATCAGAACCAGGCAATTGAGCGGTGGTAATGCCGAGCTCTGCAGTTCTGTTCTGTTCTATTCTATTCTGCTCAACATCTAGTAGCCATAGCTGATTGCAGTGATACAGACTCTTGTTTAGATCTCTGTCTACCGACAGATGATTATGACCGAGCCGTTTGCTGGTAGTTGGAGTTACCGCCACGCATGACGCTCCAACTGGCTATGGTTCCTCGAAAATCATGTATGGTGACACTCCCCCTCTTTTCATTCCATGCTAAACACACAGCTTTTACGTTGACCTGTCAGCAGTAAGACCATGACTACATCTCGGTAAATGGGGTCTTCATAATTAAGCGCTTCGAACAGATTCTTAACTTCCAATTGACTGAGAATGCGTTCACGTTTTGTATCTGCCAATTTTTTAATCTTGCAGAAGGGGTTGCTCTCTTGATCAACAAGCATCGACTTCATTAAAGTAGAGGCATTTAC
>SDWK01000641.1 GCA_004195335.1 Shewanella sp. | reverse complement strand
ATTCAAGCCTTGTTTTTAGTAAGTTAACTTTGCTTTTTTTTACCTTTATTTCGTCATCTTTTTTTAGCCAAAATTAATACCGCATATAACTGTGCATACTTGGCGGCGGTCCAAGATAGTAGAAATTACAATCAGCCTAGCTAAATCTGTATTGGTTTATTGTTGCTGAGGGTGAGCGATAAAGAGCGGGTTGCCGAGCCAGTGGTCTCACATAAGCCTTGTTATGGATAAACTAGACAGGAAACCGACTGAAAGTTCTTCACCTCATTAGTTCATGCCCGTGCTGGGCGTACACAAGTTAAACTGTTGGATTCATGGGAAAGGAATTTACATAGCTTTTAAGAATCAAAGAGCCTTCTCAACCTGCTAGAGTAACTTTCAGCAATTTTTGGCTAAACCCACTTAGCGACAACTATTCAGGGCTAATCGATCTGGACACCATACTCACCAAAGAAACTTGATTGTCTGGCATGGAGGCAAATTGGGACTTGCCCATAGAACGTCTCTATGCTTCTGAATTTATTTACATTTCGACATTAACTGGGCTCACTTTTAAAACGCCAGATCAATATATAACAGAGTCATAGTTATACCAATAGCAATTGGTATAACTATGAAGTAGAAGGGTCACTGTTGGTTAAATAAATATAGGCCCAAACCATATATCATGGACTGTATCTGTCGACCTTTATGCGGCAGCTAGTTTTTCCCTGGCCTTTTGACTTTGAATAGATTTGAGAGGTGAAGGAATTGTCACCTTTACGCCATTGCGATTAGAGACTAGGTGGACAGTCTCATCCAGCTTGAATTGATCGACGAGGTACTTGAGATCTTGTGTCATTGTGGTTAAGTCTGCATTGGCAATTGATATCTGTTCAATCCCCGTCCCCATACTATCGCAAACTTGGTTGATATCAGCCATATGGTGAGCCATTTCACTGCTTGTTTGACTCTGTTGCTCGGCGGCGACGGCAATATGGCTGTTTAAATTACTGACGCTTAGTACGGCATTGCTGATATCTTTAAGAGAGTGGTTGGCTTGCTCTGTTTGAATTACCGCTTTCTGAGCCTTTAACTCACATTCAGCCATAACGTTAGCCGCCTGCTCTGCATCAGACTTAATACCAGTTATTATCGTCAGAATTTCCTTAGTAGCGTCCTGACTGCGAATTGAAAGGGTACGCACTTCATCGGCAACTACCGCAAAACCTCGTCCAGACTCACCAGCGCGAGCCGCTTCGATTGCTGCATTCAATGCCAGTAAGTTGGTTTGATCGGCAATACTTTGGATGACACCTAATACATCACTGATATTCTGGCTATGGGTGATAAAGTGTTGAATGACTTCAGCCGCGCTATTCACCTCCTTTGAGAGTTGAGAAACGGATTCAATACTTTGCAAGGTGATCTGGTTACCCAATTCGGATTCATTATGGGCGTGTATAGCGGCCGCTTCAGCTTCGGTGGTGTTTCCCTTCACTTCTTGAACCGTGGTGTTCATCTCCTCCAGAGAAACTGAAATTCGCGCAATATCATGATTCTGTTTTATAGAGCCATGCTGAAAGTCCTGCATGACACAAGCCATCTCCTCGGTGGTACTGGCCAGTTGGTGAACAGATTGCGATACTGTGCTCACAGTCGAGTGTATCTTGAAAACGAATTCATTGAAGGCTGCGCCTAATTCAGCAATCTCATCATTACCCTGGGTAGAAAGTTTTACCGTTAGGTCACCATCACCATGGGCAATATCCTGCATTTTATCGGTGAGGTGACCAAGGCGCTTAGTGATACCATTAGCTAGCAACATCATTAATCCTGTGATGATTGCTATTATGATCGCATTTAGCAGAAGAAGGTCGGTTTCAGCCTGAGCTTGAATTTGAGTTATTTCACTCTTAAGCCTATTGCCCTCTTTTGTTAGCATACTTTCAGTTGCTTGAATGGTCTCTCTCAGCTCGCCAAGCATGCCCTGACTCGCTGTGAGCCCTTTTATTTTACTCTTGGAAAATAGTTGATTGAAGTTACCGGCATAGCGTTTAACTAGGGGGGAAAGTGATGCGGCCTGACTCGTAGTGAGTCCGGTGTTGAGTTCGGTTATTAGACTATCTATCTGCTTATTAAAGGTGTCGGCATATTTCAACTCACTTCTGAGCATGAAGTCTTTCTCGCTGCGCCTAAGAGAAAGTAATTCAATCTTAAGTGCGTCATAGGCCAGATGGTTGAGGCTAGTCTCCAACTGTTTGGCAGAATCGCGGAGTTGGCCATAAAGGCCAGATGTCTTGTTAAGGCCGATTTCAGTTTCAAGCTGTACTAACTCACTAAAGCCTTCGCTATATTTATTGAATGCCGCTGTCAGGTTTATTTTTGCATTGAAGTTTACGTCAGAATCTGACAATAATTTATCTAGATGGGTAAGGTCATTCTCTAACTGGGAAAATGTTTGCTGAAACCTTTGGTGGTATTTAATCTCTTTTCTGGCTAAGAAATCTTTTTCATGCTTTCTCAGCGTTAACATATCTACATGTAATTCCGATACACTTTGCTGTGCTTGCATAAGTGAACTAGATTTATTGTTAAAGTAGTTTGATACTGTCATAAGCAACAGCAGTGATAGTAAAATAATGGCAGTAATTGTTTGTAATTTTCTTCGATGGGCTTGTCAAATTCGAATTCTATCCTGTTGATGTCCATCGTCAGTGTGCTGTCGTTGGTGATCTCTATGTCGGCCTGAATGATGTACGGGCTCCCGGACGGGCCCCACGTCTGCGACGTCGTGATGTTGCTCGTTACGTACGTGTCTCCATTCGCCACTGCCACGAAGAGCAGGAGTATCCCGGCGGTCGAGAGC
>SDWK01000642.1 GCA_004195335.1 Shewanella sp. | reverse complement strand
AAACATAAGTTGGCAACAAAACAATTTATAGAAGGAACAGAATTGGTTGGAGAAGAATACCTGAACTGTAGGAAATCTGCACAGCCAGGCTTTGAATATGAACGATTTATACGACCCTCCGGCGTCGCTCCTCATCTGGTAACTGTTGTTGAAGTGACAGACGCCATTGTAGAGCTGATAGCCGCAGGGTTTGGTGTGAGCATTCTTTCGAGGTGGGCAGTCCAGTCGGCCATTAAAAATGCAAGTATAGCGGTCGTTAGATTGGGAGAAGACAAGCTTGATCTTGGTTGGTCAGCATTGGTCCGAGAGTCAGAGCCAACCCCGGCCGCGGCAAGAGTTGTGTCGCGCAGACTGGCAGAATGGTTTCAGCTTTAGGTCACCTGTGGAATGAAAATAAAATTTCATCCTTAAAAATAAAGTGTCATCGTAAGTCCGTCAGCCGCTGGCCCCAAAGGAGACACTTTGTCAGTGACCGATAACGACAAGTGTTGCGCCCAAAGGCGACATCCTAAGTCGTTCATGCTTGGAGCTTGGAAATCACTGATATCAGCAGAAAACTGCACAAGATATCCGAAGATTAATGCTACAACCTTATCTTCCAGAAATTAAAAAGCGGACGGCTGGATGTAATAATCAATGTTTTTTTTGACTTTGATCATAATGTAGCTAACCGCATTAGTGTGTTTTTTAGGATTTTAGAGCAAGATAGGTTCCAGGAATTGGGGCATCATCTGCACTGGCGCTATACATTTTATGAGGCGAGACAATGACCATGAACTTCTCTATACAGAGAATGATCCAACTCACAATAGCACTTACCTTTACCGCGCTCATGCTATTGCTCTGGGTTACTCATACTCAGCTTTCCCACGCTCGGATGGGCATTTCGAATGAAGAGCAGCAAGTTAATGCCATCTTTTCGCTCAAAGATAGCCGCTACTACGTCGTACAGATACAACAGTTTCTGACCGATGTCGGTGCAACTCTGAGTGATGAAGCAAAGGCTGAAGCGAATGAAAGCCTGAAGGGTGCTCTCCAGAGCTTAGATCGTTTGATTCAATTTGCTCCCGAGCTGTCTGAAAAAGCCGAAGCGCTTAAGCAACAGGTTCGCACCGTCCATATATCAGGCGTAAAAATGGCTGACGCCTACCTCCATCATGGTACCGATGCGGGCAACAAACTGATGAAAGGCAGCGGAGGCTTTGATGATGCTTCAGCCGCTTTAGCTGCTAACCTAGACCAATTGTCGCAAGAACTTGACCATGAATTAGAGTCAGCAGTTGCCCACACGTTAGCGTCTATGACAACAACGGAACAGACTCTACTTTGGGGAAGTATCGGCATAGCTATGTTTATCATCGCTATGATGTCGCTGCTTTATCGCCGCACCCTGAGACCCTTGGCCAAATTAGAGCTATCAATGCGCAACATCGCATCAGGCGCCAAAGATCTGACGGTTACGCTCGACGATAGTGGCAACGATGAAATCGCAGAGGTTGCCAGAAGCTTTAACCTATTTGTCAGCAATATTCGTGAACTGATCAATGAGTTCAATGAAAACACCTTCCAGCTTGGCACCGCCAGTACCCAGCTTGCCAATGCCAGCAATCAGACGCTGACGGGGATGCAGCGTCTACAGTCTGAAACCGATCAAGTCGCAACCGCGATGAATCAAATGCAGGCAACCGTGCAGGAGATCGCTAGTAATGCCGAGTTAGCCGCGCAAGCTGCCAAAGACTCTGATACACAAGCGGTACAGGGTGATATCGTCGTAAAACAGACCATTGAGTCGATTAATGAACTGGCAAATGGGGTTGAGCAGGCAGCTAAAGTTTTGCATAAACTCGAAGGGGATACGGATAACATCGGCACCATTCTGGATGTTATCCGCGGTATTGCTGATCAAACTAACTTGCTGGCTCTCAATGCCGCCATCGAAGCTGCTCGTGCTGGAGAGCAGGGCCGTGGCTTCGCCGTTGTTGCTGACGAGGTCCGTACCCTGGCTCAACGCACTCAAGAATCTACAGACCAAATTCAGCAGATGATCACTCAACTGCAAAGTGGTGCTAAAAATGCGGTCTCGGTGATGCAGAAGAGTAGTGAGCAAGCGGTAAGCAGTACCGCTCAAGCGGCCCAAGCAGGTGAAGCGCTGATCCAGATAACAGAATCCGTCGCAACTATCTCCAACATGACTACCCAGATTGCAACCGCTGCTGAACAGCAAACATCGGTAACCAATGACATAAACCGTAATATCGTCAATATCAGCGATGAAGCGCGTCTTACTGCCACTAACGCAGGCCAGTCCAATGCGGCTAGTGGCCAGGTAGATAGCTTGTCCCAGCAGCTTAAGAGCCAAGTTAGTCAATTCAAAACTGTTTAAGCGCAGGCGTTTTAACAAACAGTAAAAGCATAGCAATGCCACTATGACCTATGTCGGCTGCCGCCACTCTCAGGGATCATAAACTCATCAGTGGCATGGCCGCATTGTCTTAGTGTTCTGCGATACCGGCCCGCAAGCTTGAGCTTCGAATGTGTACTCAACAGTATCAGCGGGCTGGTGTTGCAGAAAATGACATGTAGGAAACCGCGGGGCTCGAAGCTCGGATTTGCAGTGGCGCTAGGTCTATGGGGATTAGGGTATCGCTCCACCCGATAAGACCCAGCACCGCAGGCGTATTCATTGTTTTCTTTATCGCTTTACCGGTGGACCTGACGCGTTCAGTACTACTAAAATCACCTGGATAATCGGTAACAACAGACCGATATCGCACTTTCTCAACACAGCGCATGCTCTGTGGCCCTGCCGGTCTGGATCGACAGTTTTGAAGTTGGCTCATTCCAGTCTGGTTCATGCGGCTTG
>SDWK01000640.1 GCA_004195335.1 Shewanella sp. | reverse complement strand
AATTAATGGTAATTTAGCGTACCTTTGGCAATGAGGGAGTTATCCGGCCAATATTCAAGTGCCAATGGTAACCACTAGTCTCAGAGGCAGAAATCAGGAGCTTGTTCTTTGGCAGTTGCCGCTCCTTGACGGGATAAACCTTGGGGCCTTGCTCTTGGTTGTTATAGGCGCTGCCGCCAGCAGGTAACAGATTGATACTCAGCGGATTGGCTCCCCACTCCTTTAAGTACGCTCCCATATTCGTAGCATCCTCAGACCAACTGATGTCGTGTATGACTTTGGTGTGCCAGTTTCCACCGTACACTATCAGTCTAGATTCATGGTCTAGATAAGGTTTGAGCTTGTTAGCCATTCTCAACGATCTTGGATCCTCATGGTCATCAAAAAGAACCAAGGTGAGGCCATGTTTCTTTAACGGAAGTAGTGCCTCTAAAAGTTCAAACATAGCTTCACTAGTTTTGCCTGTGTGAAGCTTATTCCATTGGTAACTAGAAGTGATGCTCTCAGCAAATCTACTGGAATCGCCACTTACATCTGTTTGAGAACCCAGCAACTCAACGGCTAGAGTAACTGGCCCCTTTTTCAATTGATTACAGACGATGTTTTCAATCCATTGAGGAGCCTCGGCACTCCCATGAGTTTCACCTAGTAGCAAAGGACGACTATTATCTATTGCTGCCTCTAACTCTGTAGGTAAAGGTTCGCAGGCCCAAGAAGTGATTGGTAGACAGGCTAAACTTATTAAAATCCATAATCGCACAACAAGACTCCTTTCTAATGAATGAACATAGTTTATAGAGTCGATGTTGAGTATTCAGTGATTCTTATCACCAAATACTTAGTATCATTATCCCATGCTTTGCATGACTACCCTCGTAATGTAAAGCCTTTGCGGTAAATCATTTGTGCCCCAATCCAAGCTAGAGTAATTACTGTTTAGTAAGCTTTTATCTTGGATTTCCAATACCAAAGCTTATGCGAACTCGCTGCTCTTCGACCTACGCTATAGCACTCCCTTTCAGTAACAAAGCCAATTCAGACTTGACGAAATTGACTGCGTTTAGCTGTAATTTTGAACAACATTAGCTTGCGGGTTATTTAACCAGCAGTTGTGCTTTTTTTTAGACTAAGCTTATGACGCTGTTCGGTACTTGAAGTTGATGGCTGTATAGGCATGGTCAACCTTGTAGGTTACCTTGCTTGAACGGTCCGTATAATCAGATGTTAACTCGTCCAAACTGCAATCGTACCTTAAACCAACCTAGTTAGGAGAATGCCAATGAAATACGTGATCAGCTGGTTCGAACGCCCGCAGGGTTCGCCCATAGAGTACGAGAATGCCCAGAAGCGAATCCTTGAGGTATTCGATCAATGGAAGGCACCCGCCAATTTCAAGATCGAATTCTTCGTGATACGAGTCGGCGAGTGGGGTGGGCATATGCTGGTAGAGTGCGACGATCCGGTGACCGTTCACAAGCATTGTTCGATGTTTCCTGCTTTTATATTCGAGGCGCGACCCGTCATTGAGGTAGAGGAAGCCGTCCGCGGCGAACTCGATGTAATTGCCTGGCGAGATGGACTGAACATCAAGTGATGGCAACCATCACCTTCGGCTCTGGCTTGACGCGAGCTAACAACAGGGCGTACCCAGTATTTGATGTTCTCTATCAGAGAACATATGCAGCAGAGAAGAAACTGAGTGTCGCCTTTATGTTGTGGATTCAAGTGTACAAAAGCGCAGTATCAGTGACGCTCGCATCTTCCCGATTGCGAGCGTTGCGGAATGCTTAACGTGGGTTGGTAGAGTGTGGTTTGAGATACCACACATTATCCGAAGCAACGAGATTTGAGCAGAAGGTCTAACAAGCTTGTGTCCATCTATGGCTTAGAGTGATCAATCTAAGCCAGTTCTGCCCCAAAGTGTATAGACGTTCAGGTTCCACACAATTAGAGGCTGTTTTCGCACGGCCATTCAGGGAAGTATTGAAACTTTAACGCAATTCCAATCGAATTAGGATTAAAGCTTTAAAGAGCCCCCTTCGAGCCAGTGCTGAACCCGTATGATCTCCGACTCCCACTCTTCAGTGCCAATTGGCTCAGGGAGATAGATATCAGGTGATATACCTGCAAGATCAACTGGCTGATGAGGCAATCGTAAACTTCGAGATGTCGCGTAAAACAGTTCGCGCTTACCCGATGGCAAACTGAAAGGCCGCAGATTGGAGTAATCAAGAGCGCCATAGCTACTGCGTCCAACCAGCTTAACCTTGAAGCTTTGCTGTGCTCTAAGAAGGAACTGTTCACAGGAACTTGCACAACCTTCATCAATCAATACTGCGACCCTACTCGGCTTCTTATCTTGAGCTGTATTAGTATCAGCATATTTCAGCGATTCATCATTCAGTTGTATATATGTTCCATTTTCCACATTGGTAAGTTTATAAATCAATGGGTTAACATTGGCAATGCATGCTGGATCATTATCCGCAAACCGTTCACAAGCTTCCTTGAGTGCGAAAATATTGGCTGGAGTAGATAGATACTCTACAGACACCTCGATGGTTTCACCTGAAAGAAGGTATGGAATTAGTGGTTCGTAACTTTCATCTGAACCACCTCCATTTCCTCGGACATCAATAATCCAGTTACTGGTATCAGCTAGCAATGAAGTATTCTGATCTAAAAGTTTTGTAATTGCTGCACTTTGCTCATATGCGAAGCTGGGAATAGACCAGTAAACCGTGTCTGCTGAAAGTCTTTTGAACCTAGGAGCCAGGGATTTATCAGACAAAATCTCCTTCAGGCTTTTACCGTTTGACTCAGAATGTGTTGGCCAAATCGCAAGGTGGGTCGGGCGCCAGGC
>SDWK01000373.1 GCA_004195335.1 Shewanella sp. | reverse complement strand
TATTAGCCCGCTCTAATTCAAAAGTTCGTTGGGTAACCTGAGTTTCTAATTGGATTTGATTTTGTCTGAGATTAACTTCATTGGCTGCCAGAGTTTTAACGGTTTTATCAAGATATTGGCTCAACTTACCCAGCTCATCATCTCTGTCAAGGATGAATACGACCTCCCTCTCTCCATGCTCTACCTTACTCGTTGCATCCACCAAAGTACGTATCGCATGAGTCAGCCCTCTCCCCATAAGAGAAGAGAAGATGATCCCGACACTAATCGCTAATAATGTGTATAGCATGCCATTACGGGTAACGAGGTTAAGATTATCGGTGATATCTTGCCTATCAATCCCCACCCTTGCCCAACCAATCTGTTGACCGTCAAAAGTAATGGGGGATGCCACATCAATAAAATCAAGGTTATCAATCAGAATGTTATGGCTTTCAGTCGCGTTAAGTAAGTGTAGGCTCACCGCATCATCTAAGTACTTACCCACCATTTTTCTGTCTGTATAGCCAAGGACTTGATTATTCATATCCATGAAGATGGCATAGGTTAGCCCCGGGAAGTCAGACTGAGATGAGATAACTTCCTCCATGCCAACCACATCGTTGGCAATGACCCAGGATACGCCATTTGCCGCTAATGTTTTACTTAACCCTAACGCTTGTTTTTGACTCTGAGAAACCATGAAGTCTTGTTGACGATGCACCAAATCGAACACAAAAATTGTCATCAGGCAGGCATGAGTAAATGCCATTCCTAAGATCAACTGCCTGGTGATAGACTGAGTCCAAAACTTTCTAATTGCAGTGAGCATCTCTTCCCATCTCTTTCGCTACCTCCATATAACCCGTATCAAATATATCGTCGTAAATTTAGTTTATCGTCCTAACTTGTTTACTAAATCGTAGCAGAAATTCATTAACGACTTGGTAATCCTGATTTGTTGCAATTTCAAATCGGCTTAGCTCCATGGCCGCAAGCATATGCTGTCCTTGAGGGTGAAGGTGCAGTTCGGCTGTTAATGTGGCAACTTGCTGAACAATCTCTTCAGGTATGTTCTGGCGTGCGACCAGACCATTATTAATCATAGAGGGCGTAGACCATTTCACTTGTAGCTCTTGAGCTAGCTCAGGTCGTTCTTTGGAAAAAGCGAACCAAGGTAACGGCCAAGTTGCTGCGGCTGACGTTTGTTTAAGATAAACATTCATAATGGAAGATTCTTGAGAGCCAACATAGCGATTATCAAGATCAGTCATAACATCGACCCCATGAGTTTGAAGAAAGTATTGAGGCATCATGGTCGCAGCTAAAGCCGTTGGTGCCGGGTAACTGACCGCCTTGCCTTTAAGATCGGTCACCAGCTCAATATCGCTATCTTTGCGGGTTAAAATGATACCTTTAAAGTTTTCATCATCGCCCATTTTTGCAAAAACGTAATACCCCTTACTGATTGCATTAAGGGTCTGGAATGGGTTAGGCAAAGCAAAATCTAACTTTCCCGCATAGAGCTTTTCATCGAAAGCAGCATAGTTACGGGATGCTTCCAGTGTAAAGTTTGCCCCGTCAATATTATCCGAGAGGTACACCATATATGGATTAAAAATCTCAAACAAACGCTGCGGATTGTGTAGCGGATGTATACCAAAAATATAAGTGGTTTGAATTACAGGAGACTCTTTTGAAAAATGTAACTGATAATCGACGCTTTTTTGCCCTTCACATGCAAAGAGACAAGCAAGTAACAAGATCGATGCTATGGCTTTAATTATCATCCACACTCCCAAAGCCCACAGATAACGAAACTACAAAGATGAGTAGCTTGATGAAGCATTGTGATTAAAAGTTAATAGGCTAATTGTAGTACGGTGAAAAAAAAATTGGCCAGAAAAGGCAATCTTCGCTTTCTCTATCCCTTTAGGAAACAGCATTCAAAGATAAATGTGTTCGTCTTTTGATGAGATGATGGAAATATTTGCTAATTGGTTTCATAGTTAAACGATAGAGGCGAGTAATATGCCGAACTAAACTAAATATTTCCCTTATCAGAGGTGAAAAATGATCAATATTCCTAATTTAGAACACCTGCCTGCGGAGATCCTCGTCGGCATCGCCAACGAACACCTCAGACACAACTGTCGGGACAGGGAGTCTCTGTTCTATGATCTCGATATCCCCAGCACGGTATTAGAACAGAAGCTCAGCGACTCCGGCTTTGAGTATGATATTCTGGCAAATCAATATCGGTCGATTAAATAGGCTCATACCAATTAGTATTAAGCCTTAGCCTTAGTTTGAGTTTTAGTACTCGCTCGCTTTTTTGTGGTAGTGGTTCGAGAAGTCGAAGCCCCTGTCGTCTTACGGTTACTGCTTGACGGCTTACTATAACGTTTTGTCTTGAAACTGTTGCCTGGGGCTTTTACCCCCTGCAATGCAGAAGGCAACTGCGAACCAGCTTGAGAAATCAACTCAGACAGTGAGCCGATTAACGGCGACATAAAGCTTAAATACTTGGCCTCTTTTCGACTAATAGCGTCTAAGTTACTCTCCCACAGTGCCGTCATATCCGGCGTAGTCGCACTCATAGGCAGACTATTGATCAAGCCTCTACCTACCTCTGTTGAGAGAATAGATTTACCTTGCCTAACAAGAAAACATCGCTTGAATAGCAGCTCAATAATCCCCGCTCGAGTCGCTTCCGTTCCCAGACCATCGGTGTCTTTAAGAATTTTTCGGATCTCAGGGTCTGTGACATAACGACTGATCCCCGTCATCGCACCGAGCAGAGTCGCATCGGTAAAGTGTTTAGGGGCTTGAGTGTGCTTTTCGACAAGCTCCCCCATGCCCGAGTGTAGTTGCTGACCTTTAACTAAGGG
>SDWK01000918.1 GCA_004195335.1 Shewanella sp. | reverse complement strand
AGATGTGTATAAGAGACAGGATATAAGGCAGTACCCCTCTAAAAAATAATCACGTTTACCCCATAACACCCTATTTTATAAAGCTTAAATCCAGTTGGCACGGTCTTCGCTAATACTAGGGAGATAACAGTTAGAGAGCGAAAAGGAAGAGAACGAACACGAATACTCTTATACCGATTGGTATTTAGCGATTCGACAAAACCGGATCATTTATAAAACACCAAGCGCACACTTAAAGGGATACATTATGAAATTGACCAAACTCGCAACACTATTGACTTGTACCGGCCTGCTGGCATTCACACTGACCGCTGCACCGATAAATCTGAGATCCATCGAATTTGAAGACAGTGATACCCTTGCCCATGTCAATCAAGATGAGAATGAGATGACTCAGGTCTCTGTTCAGGTAAACAATGAGAAACATGAGTTCACTTTCACCCCCGAAGAGTTGAAAGACGTTAACGTTGTCGAATCCCGACTCTCTCCCCTGCCTGAGGAGTCACGTATTAAACTGGCAAAGCTATTGAGCCGGATGAATAAAGCCGGAGAACATAAGTTTCATATCATCCAAACTCCCGATCTGGACCCAAAACTTGAAAAACAACTCCAGGCTCTGGCGATAAAGATGGAGGGCAAAGAAGCTGAAATGCATAAAATAGCCATCAAGTTAGAGGCCAAGGCCGCAGAAATAGAAGCTCACGCGCTCGATTTTGAGGTTTTACAGGAGCAGAAAGAGCTAGAGTTTGAAGTCGTTATCGAGGCACTCGAACAACACGTAAGTGAGATAGTGTCGCATATCGACGATATTGACATCGATTACGATGAGATGGGTTTCAATGGGAGTCGCATCATTATTATCAGCAATGACAATGAAGACAAACACGTCGAGCATCTGATAAAGGCCATAAAAGCGAGCGAATTGACTGATAAGGAGAAGCAAGCAATTAAAGAGGCACTAAATTAAAAATATGTGAACAAGGGTATAGATTAACACTTTGTCATTAACGTACTCTAGGTGCCATTAAAAAGTTGACTGGATATCTGTATGTGGTGGCGTGTAACAATTATTACCTTGGCCTATCTGCTTTTGGGTGCACACTTTATGCGCTATGGACAGGTCATCTTATGTGCCGCCTATGCCAGCGCGCCTTTATTGCTCTTTTTTAAACATCCTGCCATCACCAAGTTGCTACAAATCGTCTTAGTGATCAGTGCAGTGCTAGTGTGGGGAATGAGCAGTTATAACTACATTCAGATGCGCATCTCCTTAGGAGAACCATGGTATCGATTGGGTGCCATCATGAGTGCCGTGACCCTGTTTACGCTGACAGCGGCGCTATGCTGCAACGGGATCATAACCAAAAGAGCTAGAGTCAATCCCTACGACTAACTCTGGCAAAATTACGTCTGATTCATTAAAGGTGTTTAAATTGATGTTATTTTAATTAATGTTGTTTTAATCGCTTAACCGACTTAGACGTAATAATCTCGCCTGCTAAGCCCTGCATTAAATCATACCAATCGATACTGATTTAATTTTACGCCCAGCCTGCTCTATATTAAATAACGCACCTTTCCCTTTGCGGTTATCTATCCACTCTGGTTGCGCTCTCCGGGGCACAGCTTATCTGAGCTCCAGTGTTTGCCGTCAATAAACGACGACTGATGATATCGACGACAATGTTTAACAATGCTGTGCATCCCATTAAAAATAGAGCTGTACTGTATCGTATTTCAGAAAAACCACTGTCTATATAAAAGCCTAAACTAGCAATTCCCAAGATACCAAAAATGGCGGTTTCCCTTAGTATCACTTCAAAGCGATAAAACAGCAGTCCCATCAAATTAGGATAAATTTGAGGCAATACATCATAACAATATCCATCGATTCGACCATTATAATGAGGGCCGACCTGTGTCGTGTCCGATTGTCTGACCGTGAGGTAAGCGATTAATGCCCCGTTATGCAGCGCAAGCGCTAACATTGCAGGCAACATCGACGGCCCTAGCAACATCATAAATATAAAGGCAAAGATATATTCCGGAACAGATCTTATAACAAGGAGACAGGCGTGAGTCACTCTCGAAATAAACCTGCCAGTCAGTAAGCTTGATGCCAATCCCGAGCCCACCACAGCAAGAGCATGAGCCATGGCCAAAGAGACCAGTGCTAACAAGAGTGTCACTATCATGCCCGGAAAGGCTTGTTCCACAAATAAACTCAGACTCCAATTCGATAGCGATTGCATAACCCCAAGATCGATTTGGGACCAAGTGCTCAGATTTTGTAAGGCCGGAGGAAGAATATCTTGAGTGATGAAACGCCATAAAAGCGCCCCATCGACAGGCGGAATACTCGGTAAGGTGAACAATGCCACGACAAAATAGACAGTGATTAATCTGGGACGGCACCAAAGTGATATCGTACCTATTAATGCGATAAACAGCATCAAGAGTGCAGCTCCCTCATGATAATGCCCTTGCCTGAAAGCCGTTTCTAAATAGAAGCCCAACGTTGGCATGCCAATAAACCCAAGCACCGCACTACTTCTTAATGCGCATTCGAAACGATAACGGATATACGCCATTATTGGCACAAGAACATGACTAATCCGACCGTAAAAGTATCGACTAACCTTGTCAGTGCCATAAGGTAAGGTTTGATCTGTCGTTTTCGGTGATTGCAGCAAGATATCGTGAAAAACACGCGCAAAGGTCGCGCCATAAGGCAAACCTATAGCGAGAATGCCCGTTATCGGAGATAACCCGAAAATTTGCAGAAACAACAAGGCCCAAAAAATCTCGTGTATTGACCGAGTCAGGGCACATAGTGTGGCAACAAAACGGTTAGAATAGATGAGTGATAATGGCGCTCCCCATAACAGGCCAAACACCACTCCGAGCAAGGCAAAACTCACCGTCTGCCACAAGGCTTCCAGCAGATATTCGGTTGCGAAAAAGTCAGGGCGGATAAAGCCTTCCACCATCAGGCGAAACTCATTCCAAGGATCTAAAGAGATGATCTCAGTATCTGCAAAATAGAAACACAGCGCCGCAATCAACCATAAGGTGAAGGTTGTTTTTTGCCAATAACCGATGAAAGGTAGAGACTTAAACATCACTGGCCGCTAAAACATGACTCATTGCTGTAGGTGGAACATCAGAATAAAAGTCATCAACAAGTTGCGAGTTCAACTCATCCTGCCTAGCATCTAAATGAAGTTGTCCCTGCTTTAAGCCGATAATACGGTCGAAGTGCTCTAATGCTAATGACTTATCGTGGAGGACCATGATTACCGTATCATGACGCTCAAAAACCATGTCGAGTAATCGTCTACTCATTAGTGGATCTAAAGCGGAAAATGGCTCATCGCCAATAAATATATCTTTTTGTTGATACAAGGCTCTTGCCAGCGCGACCCTTTGTCTTTGGCCTCCAGAGAGTTCAGATAACTTCTTACTCACTGGAAAATCAAGCTCCAACTCCTGACAAAGCTGTGTAACTTCTGACAAGGGTTGTTTAAATGGCGAGACTAAGTTGAATAGATTGTAACTCCAATGATGTCTTGAAAGCGCGCCCATAAACACATTGTGATAGGTGCTGAGCCCCTCTACGAGTCCCTGTTTCTGTGAGCTATAGGCAGCCTCATTCTTCAAGCATTGATACAGGTGAGCCAAGAGTGTCGATTTACCGGCACCTGAGGTACCGATAATAGCCAACTTTTCTCCGGCCTTAATTGACAAAGAAAGCTGACGAATCGCCAGCTTTTCTTCATATTTTAGCGTTAAATTTTCAATCTTGAGCATAATGTACCGAGTATGACTAATCGATGAGACCGATAGCTTTCGCTACATTCTCAATAGGCTCATAATCTGCGTTCTCAGCTGGAACGAATGAATGCCTAGGGAAACTTTTTAATAAATCTGGATCTTTCATCCCGATAAGTGCGGCTTCGATTTTTTCTTTAAAACCTGCACCGTATGTCTTATCGACGCCTTCGCGTACCGTCCACTGGTAATCGGGATAGGCAGGGCTCTGCCAAATAACATTCACTTTTTCAAGATCGACCGTTCCGTTTTCCACAGCTGTCTCCCACACCTTATAATTCACCGCACCAACCTGATAAGCTCCGGCCTGTACTTGTGCAATGGTTCGACTGTGATCGCCGGAAAATCCGATACGTGGAAACACCTCTTCAGATTTTTTACCTAAATTTCTCTCGATAAAAAACTGCGGCATTAAACGCCCTGATGTCGAGCCTTTCGAACCGAAAGTGAAGGTCAAACCATTCAAATTAGGAAAGCTATTTGATGGGAACAGATCGGCAGACTTATGAGCAATAAAATAACTCTTAAAAAATTGATCTTCGTAACCTTGGGCTATCGCTGACGAGCCAGGCACTAAACGACGAGCCTGAACCCCTGATAAGCCTCCAAACCAGGCAAGTTGTACCTGATTATTTCTAAAAGCGGTGACAGCTGCCGAATAGGATTTTACTGGCACATATTTTACTTCAACACCGAGCTCTTTCTCTAAATACACGGCTACTTTTTCGAAACGTGTTCTAAGTTGACTTTCATTTTCATCAGGAATGGCTGTAAAGGTAAAAACGACAGACAGAGCACTGGTAGAGAGCGTGCAGAGCAACGCTAAACAGACCATTTGTAAAAGCCTCATGAAATGTTTCCTATTGGTAAAAAATTTTGCAGAATTTTAACCAAAAACCACCTACAAACATAGCCTTTTATGGTTTAAAGTGTGATGAAGGCTGAACAGCGTGGCGCATCCCCAATATTTAAGTCAGCTTAGGTTAAGTTAACTTCAAGTAAAATAATGCATTGAACAAAAATTCATACCATTCCTAGAGTAAGTATCAGGAATGATGTAACACAGTTGGCACAGAGTACTTATTCTGAGTAAACTGGCCTCAAGAATTATTAAGGCGTTTAAATTATGAGAATTTTGGTTGTTGAAGATGACCCCCTATTATCCCACCACCTTAAAGTTCAGCTGTCAGAACTAGGTAACCAAGTACAGGTAGCCCTCACGGCCAAAGAGGGATTCTATCAAGCAACCAACTATCCCATAGACATTGCCATCGTTGATTTAGGTCTTCCTGATCAAGATGGGATCAGCTTAATTCAAAACTTAAGAGATGCAGGGTTAAAGGCACCGGTATTGATATTAACCGCTCGAGTTAACTGGCAAGATAAGGTCGAAGGACTCAATGCCGGTGCTGATGACTATCTGGTTAAACCGTTTCAAAAAGAGGAACTGGTCGCCAGGCTCGATGCTCTGGTCAGACGCAGTGCCGGTTTTGTTAAACCCATAATAACCAGCGGTGCGCTGGAGCTGGATCTCGCCGCAAAACAAGTTTCATTGAATAAAGAGCCTATGGAAGTCACGGCGTTTGAATACTTAATTCTCGAATACTTAATGCGCCACTGTCATGAGGTCGTCGCTAAACAGCGTCTACTTGATGTTATCTATGGTGATAAAGAAGGTGACCCAAATACGATCGAGGTTATGGTCTCCAGGCTGAGAAAAAAACTCACAAAAGGGGGAATTGAAAATCCGGTCATCACCATTCGTGGCCAAGGTTATAAATTTAACTTACCTTGTAGCTAATGCCGACATTCTCACTTATACCCAAACGACCTTGAAATGCAGGATTCAGCATATCGAGAAGTGACAGAGTTCAATGTGGTTAATTGCTCCTGCATAAACCACATTCCCACCATCCGTGGTGGTCTTCATGAAGTAGCTTGGGTATATAACACTAAGAACCATCTAAAAAAGAGCGCCTATTTATGAAGTTCGGTTTGAACTTTAAACCCAAGAAACGTCTGCTTACGCGGATGTTTCTCACCTCGCTGTCCATCATAGCTTTAGTAGGCTTTACCTTGGCCTGGTTGGTTAACCTCCTCCATGCGCAAAATAACTATAATGAGGAGACGGCTCAACTAATTGCCGAAATCCCCAAAGTCGCTGCAGAATTAAAAGAGCATGATCTCATCCCTGAAACAAGTGAGTGGCTCGATGAAAATAACACCCCGGAACGTTACATCATTGCCAGCTGCGATAAAAACTTCAAGCAAGTATGGACCTCTTCCCTTGCCGTAGATAAAGGGCTATTTGATACTTGTGAGCGTTTCGATGAGATCCGCAATGACTCCCCACCCTATTATCTGAACCTTGCTGATAACAAAGGCTATTTTGTCTATCTGTTATCGGTTGAGATCGCCAGAAGTCAATACAATTTGTTGGTGATGAAAGATGCTGAAAAGCTCGAAAAGGAGATGGATAAATTCAGTCGTCGAACCTATTTCAGGCTAGGTTTGGTGTTGGCTCTAGCGCTAGTACTACTAATTAGTGCCGGATACTGGGGAATGCGTCCTCTGGTACGCATGAGAAATGAACTCGACAGCGTTAACAGCGGAAAATCAACAGGGTTATCACAAGACTACCCAGTAGAATTAGAAGGCGTCACCCAGGCATTAAACCAACTACTGCTTCAATCCAGTGCTCAGCAACAGCGATATCAAAATGCAATGAATGACCTTGCCCATAGTTTAAAGACTCGATTAGCCGCGGTGCACGCCATTACGGATGACGCAACACTAGACAGGCAGGCCACCAGTGAAAAAATCATGGAGCAAGTGAGTCAGATGGATCAGCTGGTAATGTATCAGCTCAAACGTGCCATGCTGGGTCGTAAAGGTTTAAAACAAGAGCAAACCCAAGTCGCTCCACTGGTTAATCAGCTTTCACAAATGTTGTTCAAAGTTTACCGTGACAAACAAGTGGAATTTACAGCAAATATTCCAATCGAGCATGTATTTCCAGGGGACAAAGGTGACCTCATGGAGTTGTGTGGAAACTTGATGGAAAATGCATTTAAACTCTGTATCAGCCAAGTTAGGGTTTCTGCCAGTTACAATGATGCCGGAGAGTTTGAACTCATAGTCGAAGATGACGGCCAAGGTGTTGAAGAGAGTATCAGGAAGAAGATCATTGAAAGAGGGGTCAGGGCCGATACTCAAAAGGCCGGCCAAGGGATCGGACTGGCGGTATGTAACGAAATCGTCACCAGTTATAATGGCAAGTTGAGCATTGAAACATCTGAATTGGAAGGGGCAAAATTCAGGGTCACTATCCCTATTTAATCCTTTCTCAATCAACAGATAAACTTTAAGTGCTAAGCCCCCTTTCTTAGGGGCTTAGCACTATCAGTATCTATACCCACGCAGGTTTAACTCTTTACTGATGCATATAATTGTTCCGCACGATTAAACATGATCCAAGATGTGGCAATATATTTATCCCCACTTGTAGGCATATTTCCACGATGGGAGTGAGTGAAACCAGCGGGGGCAATCACCATGGTGCCACGTTTTGGGGTCAGTTTACGATTTTGATAAAAGAACTCTGTTTCACCTCCCTCTTCCACGTCATTGAGATAAAACATATATAATACAACTCGATGCAGTGCTTCGTTGTGACCCGCTTGAGGGAACTGCTCAGAATGCCAATGTGGATAGCCCCCAACATTTTTCTCATACTTCTGAATGTTTATCATGCCACTACGGTAAAGATATTTTACTAGCGCTTGAGTTCTTTGTTCACCGTAATGAGTAAAATTCTCGGGCGTCAGTGTCACCGCTTGCCCATTTTCATCGGCAACCTGTACCGATACTCCCCCCATAAGAGCCATGGAGTACTTCTTAAAGTAATGGCTAGAACAAGCAAGCGTGTGAGCCAGCAGCTCGTTTTTTAAAGGCTGCAGATCATCAAAATTATCGAGCATAAGATCTCGACTGTTTTTCTTTTCAGTATCGACGCCATGCCCCGTCTTACCCTCGGTTACCCCTTTATGATGCTCAAATGTCTGAATTAACTTCTTACACAGTTCATCCGGTAGAGCATTAGGGTATACTTCAATGAAGTCCATTTTAACCATCTTTGCTTACTAAATAATTTAACTATGCTTACATATAGGTTAAGTAATTGTAAAGCCGTTGGGTTAAGTTAAAATACCACTACAACAAGTAATGAAATTCTGAAATAATTGTCCGTAGAAGTATTAAGACGTCCCATAAAACCTATAAGAATAATATGAACAAAAACCATAAAGTCACCGTCGAACAATTACAAGTGGGCAATTTTGTCCGACTGCCGTTTCATGGAAAGATCACCCCTTTTTATTTAGTAGCTTTAGAATCAAGCAACAGGCACAAATCGAACTCATAAAAAAATTAGGTATCACCCATGTTTTTGTCGATCTGCAACGCAGCGATATCCCACTATTGGATGAATCTGAAATCAAAGAACAACCCGCCGAAATAAATCATGAAGAAATCGATCGTCTAACAAAAAACATGAACAAATATAAAGGCGAACGCATTGAGAGCTTGAAAAAAATGCGCCGGGATCTACAAAAAACCGAAAAGGAGTTCGACCGTTCGATCGCCAAGATGCGTAATTTGGTCTCTAAGCTACGAAATCGTCCTCTCAATGCCATCGACGATGCCAAAGAGTTAATCAATGATCTCAGCGATCAATTACTAAATTCTGATAATTTAGTACTTCACCTTATGGGCGAAGCTAAAAATGATGAAACTATCTACTATCATTCACTCAATGTGGCAGTCCTCTCGATGTTAATGGCAAAAGAATTGGGCTGGACTAAAGAAGAGATGGAATTGGTAGGAATTGGCGCGCTTTTCCACGACACTGGAAAATTGAAAGTGCCCCCTCAGTTAATGAGAAAGAAAACACCGCTAACGGCACCTGAAGCAAACTTTTTGAAACAGCATCCACTCATGGGTGCAGATCTGCTTAAACTTGCCGATAACTTTCCTGCCGAGGCTTTACCCATAGTAACCAACCACCATGAATATCTGGATGGTTCGGGCTACCCTAAGGGGCTTAAGGCTGAAAGCTTAGACAAGTTATGCCAGTTGGTGACTGTCGTTAACCTTTATGATTCTTTATGTCACCCTAACTTTCAGAATAAAGCTCGCACGCCTTATGCCGCTCTGGGTTATATCTTTAAGAACTTTAAAACGCAGTTGAATCAGGAAGTGACCGGGAAAATGATAAAAATGCTCGGGATCTACCCCCCCGGCAGCATAGTTGAATTATCTTCTGGTCAGTTTGCTATGGTGATGTCGGTAAACTTAGATAAGATCCTCTTTCCGAGAATTCTTGCTTACGATGCTTTGGTTCCAAAGGATCAGGCACCTATCGTAGATTTAGAAGCCGAAGGACTCAGTATCGTTCGATGTCTCCCCCCAGCTGCCCTACCAGAGAAGATCTTTAAGTATCTGAATCCAAGAGAAAGGGTCAGTTATTTCTTAGGCTCCGATAGTAAGAATTAGCATTAGGCCGATTGAATAAATAAGCTAATCGGCCAATCGCAACTTTAGTCCTTAGAACTAAAAATTGTATTAAAATCCCTATTATTCTGAAGTTGTCTTGCCGAATACCAAACTATTCGCTAGGTTGAAAGTATCAGTATCTTCAATGCGGAGATGATATGACGCAACTTCCAAACTTCGATAGTCTCAAATGGCTCGCAGAAAACGAACCCGACGAACTGAAAGAACTTCAAAAAACGCTCTGTAAAGAAGCTATTTCCCATTGCCCTGAAGCCAATAAGAAACAATTAATATCGTTGCAATATCACCTTGAGCAGCAATTATCCCGCTGCTCAAATCCTTATCACCGATGTTATCTGGCAATGAGTATCATGAATGAAAAATTTCTTGCATTAAATACAATAATTAATAATCCAATAGAGTTTCGGCAAAATAATGCTGAAATAATCAATTTGCCAGCTAAGAAATTATAACCAGCCTTTACGTTTGAAAAATAGATAGGTTCCGGCTGCACTCGCCAACATCATCAGAATTGCCATAGGGTAACCATAACGCCAATCGAGCTCTGGCATATTGGTAAAGTTCATACCATAAGCACTTGCAATTACTGTGGGTGGT
>SDWK01000685.1 GCA_004195335.1 Shewanella sp. | reverse complement strand
GCCCGAGATAAGCCGAAATAGAATTCATGTCGGTAATCGGCCTTAGCCACCGCACGTTTATACCAGAGCAACGCATCTTGATACTCTTTATCAAAATAGGCTTGCTGAGCCATGTCATAGTAATAATAGGGGTTGCCAATGCGTTCCAGCTCCAGCCTTTTGTGAACTAATGCCCACTCCTCCAACCTATCTTGGTCCCCAAGCATCACCGCATAATTATACAAGGCGTTCATATCATTAGAATTCACAGTCAGGGCTAATTTATAGAGAGTTTCAGCCTCCTGCTCTAAACCTTTATACCTATAAAGCACTGCCAACGTATTTAGTGCCGGTACGAAATCAGGTTTCTGTTGTAAGCCCACTTTCAATAAACCATAAGCCTTGTCATAATCCCCCATGACCAGAGACTCTGCGGCCACGTTGTTATAAAACATAGCAATCACAGTCTGCTTACTGATTTTTTTCTTCCCATAGCCCCGTACCGCACGCTCGGGTAAGAAATCGACTTGAATAGCCCGCTTCATCACATGCACTGTATTGCTATTTAGAGGAGGAAGTAACCTCAAGTTAATGTGACCATTAACAAGATAGAAATCCCCCTGCTTATCCCATACAGGTGGAACCTCAACTTCCTGAAATTCAACTTCAACATCAAGTACATCGGCCAAAGCTGAAGTCAGTAATACCAGAGATAAGCAGTTACCCGCTCGTTCATGAAAGGTTTCACTCGGAATTCGTGTCATATTGTCACGGTATTGAAAAGCCCCCTCTTCGGCATTGATATATTGCGCTAACCATTCATTAGCAGGCACATTATTCAAGCGCTGAATATTCTTCCTCGCCATCGCACTCCTGAGTTCACTACTGGCCTCGGATGGAAGCTTAAATAACTCATTAGGCTGAGTAAGTGATGCCACATCGTTAAAGTGTTCATCATAAAAGTAATCTTCAATATTCGTAACAGAAGTACGTTCGGAAGCAGTACTGCATCCCTGAAGGATGAGCAAGAAAAGCAGGCTGATGACTGAAAGGAATTTTCCCATTGGAATCCACCCTAGAAACTTCAATATCCTATACCTAGCTTATGACATTGAGTAAAGATCATGCAACACTGAAAGGTTACAAAACATTAACAAGCTTATGCTCGTCATCACAGATGAAGATAAATCATTTGTTTAGTGGCAATGGTTCAGAGTCAAACGGATCGATTTGAATATAGATCTCTTCATTCTGATACTGATAGGGTCTATAGAAATTTCCGCCGCAGGAATAATAGTTATAGGGTCGGGCCATAAGCATGCAGCCCATAGGTAATGATTGTAAGATATTAATTTGCTGTTGCATCCTCAATGCTTCCTGCCATTCATGCTCACGCAATACCTGATCTCTTACCGCAAAAGCATCGAAAGCTTCAGTGGATTTTCGTACCACAACCTGCCCCGCCAGAGTGGGAACTGACACGCTATAAGTTATTGCCGCAGCGCAGATTAGCACCACTTGCTTTTGCCTTAAAAGATCAAACATACCTTAGGCTCCAGATTTCGAATGAGTACGAAAAACACCCACTTTGTTCATCATACAAAAAAACAGGGCAATAAGCCCTGTTTTTGGTCACAGATAATTAGAATCTAGCGAGCGCTTTTCACAGAAACAAATTCAGGATAAGCGTCGATACCACAATCAGAGGCATCCATCCCCTTATACTCCTCCTCTTCGCTAACGCGTATCCCCATAGTCAGCTTTAACACATACCAGACTGCAAATGAGGCTCCAAATACCCAGGAAAATATAACACCAGCACCATAGAGTTGCCCCAGAATCGTGGCATCAGCATTTGAAAATGGAACCAAGATCAAACCGAAGAAACCTGCCACGCCGTGAACTGAAATGGCTCCTACAGGATCATCAATTTTCACCCTATCTAACGCCACAATAGAGAAGATAACCAGAGCACCAGCGGCAAGGCCTATGACTCCGGCAAAGGCGATAGAAGGTGACAATGGGTCCGCCGTAATGGCAACTAATCCGGCTAATGCTCCGTTAAGTATCATGGTCAGGTCAGCCTTTCCCCACACCAGCTTACACACGACTAGCGCAGATACGGCCCCGAATGCCGCGGCAGAGTTGGTATTCAAAAAGATCTTAGCGACAGCCGTTGCGTTCTCAGCGTCTGATACCAGCAATTGAGAACCTCCATTGAAGCCGAACCAGCCCATCCACAGAATAAACATACCTAATGTTGCCATGGGTAAGTTTGAACCCGGAATAGGATTCACCCGACCGTTAGCGCTGTATTTACCTTGCCGTGCACCGAGTAGAAGCACACCGGAAATAGCCGCGGCCGCACCAGCCATATGCACAATACCACTACCTGCAAAATCGACAAATCCAGCTTCAGAGAGAAACCCTCCTCCCCAGGTCCAATAACCTTCTACTGGATAGATAAAGCCGGTCATAACGACGGAAAAAGCCAAGAACGCCCAGAGCTTCATACGCTCGGCAACGGCACCAGACACAATTGACATAGCTGTAGCGACAAAGACGACTTGAAAGAAGAAATCTGATTCAAGAGCATGGTCGGCATCACTCGCCTGACTTCCAATTAAAGTACTGATAGAGGGTAGCCAACCGCCTTCGCCATTATCTACATACATGATGTTATATCCCACTAGCAGGTACATCACGCAGGCGATAGAGTAGAGGCAGACGTTTTTGGTTAAAATCTCGGTCGTGTTTTTAGACCTGACAAGACCAGCTTCAAGCATGGCAAACCCAGCGGCCATCCACATCACTAAAGCACCTGAAATTAAAAAGTAAAAAGTATCTAATGCGAATCGTAATTCTGAAACCGTCACGCCAAGTTTAACTAAATCTTCCATCACGCTTCTCCTCTAAAGTGCTTCGTTATCAGACTCGCCCGTACGAATACGGATAACCTGCTCGAGTTCAGTGACAAAAATTTTGCCATCCCCAATCTTTCCCGTACGTGCCGCATTGATAATTGACTCGATCAACAACTCGACATTTTCAGATTTAGTCGCAATGTCGAGTTTAACTTTTGGCAAGAAGTCCACCTGGTACTCGGCGCCTCTATACAGTTCCGTATGTCCTTTCTGGCGACCGAAACCTTTAACCTCAGTTACCGTCATGCCTTCGATCCCTACACTCGCGATGGCTTCACGAACATCATCGAGCTTAAATGGTTTAATGATTGCACTGACCAGTTTCATGCCGACCTCCAAAATATAATTACTCTTAGTTTCTATGCCCTTCTATCAGTAACCACTTCAATCATCAGGCCAAGTTTACAAAACCTTAACTTTGAATAGGTTACCTAAACCCCATGACCTTCCCGTAGATTTTTACGCACCAATCAGGTGCGTTTATTCAATAAGCGCACAGCGTTAGCGCATTAAAAATCAACAGGCCTTATTAGACCAAAAGACCATTTGACGACACCTAGTTAGGGGTATTATGAGTTCATCGTAAATTTGAAGGGACAGCCCTATGTTAAAACCCGAAGAGTGTGTATTCGTTGTTGTCGATATTCAGGGAACGCTGGCAAAAGTCATGGAACGAAGTGAGTCGTTACACCAAACCGTACTTAAGCTCATTCATGGATTGCAGCTTTTCGACATTCCGACTTTATGGTTGGAGCAACTTCCGCATAAATTAGGTAAGACGAGTCCAATACTGTATGAACAGCTAATCAAAACCAGCTCCCCCATCAGCAAGCAAAATTTCAGCGGATGGGGCAGCCAGGAGTTCACAGAGCAGTTGATGGCGTTGGATCGCAAGCAGATCATATTAGTCGGCATCGAAGCCCATGTTTGTGTCTATCAAACCTGCAGAGACTTGCTTGATAATGATTTTGATGTTCATTTGGTCATTGACGCGGTGTCATCCAGAACCATCGAAAACAAACGCATAGGCGTCGAGATGATGCAGGCGAGAGGAGCTCATATCACCAATATGGAGTCGCTACTATTTGAGTTACAGCATGAAGCTGTTGGGGAAAGGTTTAAACAGCTACTGAGATTGATTAAATAGTGTCTGAGCATACCGTTAAGGAATAAAAGAAACAGCCTAATCAGGATTTTATTCCTTCCTGTCAATGATACCAATTGCAATAAGTACCTGACCATTCAGCGAGAATTCAAAGCTCTGTAGGCAAGTAGGATGATTGAAGCTAATAGCTATTCTATATCGAAAGCATCCAGTGCAGCATAAAGGGCTTTGAAGCTCGCACTACGTGAGCCCCCCAGGCTTCTCACTTCTGCTTTGCATTGACTTAAAAGAGAACAACCATTTCCTCATCAATGCGCCTTGAATTGAAAATCCTGAGGGGCTCTGAATTGGTTAATTATTTAATGCAATTGGTATTAATAACGCTGAGCGAAATACCTCATGAGCCGAACAAATAAAAAAGCCCTCGTCTTATGACGAGGGCTTTTTCTATGCAGGTCTTATATAACTCTATACAGAGCTAACTTGCTTAGTAAGTCGCTTCACGCTTCTTAGCTTCAGCATCCCACTTAGGAAGAGTGTTCTTCTTGAAGTCAGCCTTGTCAGCATTCATCTTCTTCATATCCATACCGACAGCAGCTTGCGCATTAGCCTTGGTAGAAGTATCAGGGTAAGCAATTGGTTGCTTAACACCTTTAGTAGCAAGCAGTTGAGCTAACTTAACGCGAGCATCGGCCGCTTTATCTACTGAAGTACCCAAAACACGTAGCGCTTCATCTACAGCGTGAGCCGCAACACCATGAGAGGCTGTCGCATAATCCCAACGCCACTGCGAATGACGAATATCAGTTAAGATAGGCTTCATTTCAGCTTCAGTTGCACCAGCATCCCAAGCAGCTTTGGCTTCGAAGTGAGCTTTAACGAGTTGAGTTTCAACGCGTGCTTTTAAGTCAGCAACTTTAGCTTTGCTCTCTTTAGCGCGGTTAACCATGAACTCTTTACTCTGCTCATGACACGTACCACAAGTTTCTTCGAAACGATCGAATGGGTTACCCACTTTATGATCGGTATACTTACGACCTTCTTTGTTCTTAACCTTAGGCATATGACAATCAGTACAGCTTACGTTGTTCTGACCGTGTACACCTAGCTTCCAAGTTTCATAACCAGGATGCTGTGCTTTCAGCATAGGAGTCTTAGATATCTTATGAGTCCAATCTTTGAACTCCAAGGCATCATAGTAAGATTCCATCGCTTCGACAGTTGTGCCTTGATCCCAAGGGAACTTAACAAAACCTTTCTTATCTTTAGTCTTCTCAAAGTAGTACTCGACGTGACACTGGCCACAAACCATTGACTGCTTATCTTTCTTAGATGCTTTATCAAATGGTGTACCGAGTGTTTCCATTGCACGCTCGGCAAATGGACGAGAGACACGTAACTTAGACTTACCTTTTTCATGACAATCGCCACAACCGATAGTGTTTACGATTTCAGCGCCGCCTTTATACCACTTACCAGTGAAGTAACCATCTTCACCTTGCTCTTCGATAACACGAGGTACATCTGGTCCTTTACAAGACCAACATGCCATAGGCATTGGGCCATCTTCAGCAGACTTTGGTGCACCTGTACGCAATGTGTTACGTACGTCAGTCACGGCATACATATGACCACGAGGAGCATTATAATCTTTCGCAAAGCCGTAACCTGCCCACAACACAACTAAGCTAGGTACTTGCTCGAGCATATCAACAACTTCTTTGCTTTCTGCAGTCTCGTGCCAGCTGTTGTATTGCTTTGCAAACTTGTCTTTATAGACCTCATTACGAGGCTCAGTTTTTTCACTTGCCATCACGCCAGAAGTCATTAAACTCGCAGCAACCAATGCACTTAATGCAAAGGATTTTTTAGTTAAGTTTCTCACCATCTCATCTCCGTGTTATTTTATAGTAGTTTTAATAACCACATCATCTCCAAGGCCAAAGTTAGTCCCTTAATGACTTTAAAAATATACCCCTAAGTGGGTATCCGATGCAAAGTATGCGGTAGATCAAAATGTAAACGTGGTGTAGGTCACACTTTTGCATTTTTGTTAATGAGCTCAAGGGTTAACTAATTTAGATCTCTCATAAAAAATAGCATAACCATACTAATTTAGTGAGTTTTTATATAATGAAGAAAGGCAGTTTAACATCGACTATTCTAGGTTTAATGTTAACTTTAATTCTCTTGTCGAGCGGGTTAGCAACATTTTCCATAATCAATTTGTCGTATAGCCTAGGCGACGCTAAAGCCATCAACGCATCAGGTTCTTTGCGTATGCAAAGCTATCGCCTGATGTTCTATGCAAATTCAGGCAGTGATGAGGCTGATGAGAAAATTGAGGAGTTCGAAAATACGCTTTATTCTGATGCACTAAAGCGCTCACAAGCCTGGTACAGCTCGCAAGCTTCCACCGACCAATACTTTTTGGTTATCGAAAAGTGGAAAGTGATGAAATATTACATACAGCAGGAAAACTCACGCATCTATGCCGCCGCACTTAAAGATTTTGTTGATACCATAGATCTCTTAGTGCTCGAGACTGAACATCATGCGGCCTTCAAAATAAAGCTCCTGGCAGCCAGTCAGATATTTGGACTCGGTTTAATGCTGTTTATCGCTTTTCTGGCCGTTCGTTTTACCAAGAAGAAAGTCGTGATTCCTCTCCATAAACTTATGGAATCGGCAAACACTATCTCTAAAGGTAACTTCGATATAAAAATGCCACCAACAGACTACGTAGAGCTAAGTGCACTGAGTAATGCCTTGGAGAGCACCGCCAAAGAACTTTCGACTCTTTATAAAGATCTTGAATCACAAGTAAAAGAGAAGACATTTGCACTGACACGAGCCAACGATGAACTGACTCTGCTTTATGATAACCTGGTCATGTTGCACTCAGGCACTCTCGATATTGACACCTTAAAGCAAGCTTTGAATCAATTAAAAGCCCATGAACCACATACCTTTTTGCGCTTAGTTATCTGTCAGGGGGATGAGGAGGATAGACAAGTTATCGAAGCCGATGGAGGTTGGCCGCTTGCTGCATCTAATCGACTCAATTATCCATTGAAATTTGAAGATAATGAACTCGGCTATCTTGAGGTCGTCTCATCTCAACCACTAAACCATCTACTGCTTGAAAATTTCGCTATCATGCTCGCCCGCTCCATCGTGATCTATAATGCTGGGGAACAGAAACAACAACTCGCATTAATGGAGGAGCGTGGTGTTATTGCAAGAGAGCTGCATGATTCGTTAGGCCAGCTACTCTCATTTCTTAAAATACAGGTAAATTTACTTTCTAAAGGATTGGACAGCGCCTGCCGAAGCCCTCAAGTCGAAGAACAGTTATCCGAGATAAACGAGGGAGTGAATACCGCCTATGTACAACTCAGAGAACTGTTGTCCACGTTCAGGTTAACGATTAAGGACCCTAATTTGAGCCATGCTATCGAGGCTATGCTGGAGCAGTTACGCAGTCAATCTAACGTCACTATCTCACTCGACTACAAACTTCCTCTGCAGCTTTTAGGCGCACATCAACATATTCATGTATTGCAACTAACCCGTGAGGCGACCTTGAATGCTATTAAGCATGCAGATGCAAAGCACATTCATATCCGCTGTTTTATGAGCTCTGACTCCGAAGTCACAATCAATATCAGCGATGATGGGGTCGGTATTGAACAGTTAAGAGAAAGGGATCAACATTTTGGAATAGGCATTATGCATGAGCGCGCCAGCCGCTTATCGGGTATAGTAGAGTTCAGCAGTAATCCTGAGGGAGGGACTACCGTCACACTCACTTTCCCACCTCAGCAGGAACCATCTTAGATGAAAAGTACAATCAAAGCTTTGCTTTGGATTTATAAGACCAATAACTACTCTGATGTTCACACCTCAGCTGGAGGAGCTATATAAAATGGGGAAACCATATTCCGTTCTCGTTGTCGATGATCACCCACTGTTACGTCGTGGGATATGCCAATTAATCACTTCCGATTCAGATTTCACCCTCTTTGGTGAAGCTGGTAGTGGTTTGGATGCACTTTCATCCATAGAAGAAAATGAACCCGATATTGTACTCTTAGACCTTAATATGAAAGGAATGACGGGCCTAGATACGCTGAATGCTTTACGCCAAGAGGGCGTAACATCACGTATTGTCATTCTAACGGTATCCGATGCAAAACAAGATGTGATTCGTTTAGTCAGGGCTGGGGCCGATGGTTACCTGTTAAAAGATACTGAGCCGGATCTGTTATTGGAAAAACTGAAGAATGCAATGCAGGGCCATAGAGTTATCAGTGAATCGGTCGAAGATTTTCTTTATGAGTTAAAAGATGCGGCCGAAGAAGAGGAATGGCTGAATAACTTAACTCCCAGAGAGCTGCAGATTTTAGAGCTGGTCGCCGAAGGAAAGAGTAATCGGGTAATCTCAGAACAGTTACATATTAGCGAGGGAACGGTAAAGGTGCATGTAAAAAACTTACTGAGAAAAGCCAACGCGAAATCGAGAACTGAGATGGCAGTTAGGTACTTAAATCAATAGCAAGCTATAGATTTATATAAAAAGGCAGCCCTAGGCTGCCTTTTATTAGAGCTGCTCGTCATTAACGAGTTTCGTCTAAAAACTTTCGCCACTTCACCAAGGCGTCATAAAAATCTTCTAAGCCACAAAATGCTTCCGATTCACCATCATAGAGCGACATAGACTCTTCAAACTCAACCTCTTCACCATTTTCTAGCTCATTGGCAAATACCCTAGCTTGCTCACCGTCGAGTTCAAGCGATAACGCTTTGCCAATCCATCTCCATTGAGGAAGGCGACGAGACTGTAACTGTGCTATTACCTGACAAATTTCGACGTATTTATCAGTATCTTCACCGAGTTCCTCTGCAAACCAAAAGCCCAACGCCTCATGATCCATACTAAAAGTGGCAAGCACGGTTCCCGTTAAGGTATTGCGTCGAAATTCATATTCCATAATCTTAAACCTGAAAACTTATCTAATCTAATTCTAACCCAATGTGCAGTGAGATGTGCCATAACTCTAAAAATTGTTATTCCAATGATTATTCACCTGAATCGAAACAAGATGAAATGACTCTTTTGAGAATCATATTTGAAGAGCAATGGCTTAACCTTTATTTACTCAGGCTGAAGGTGTCGCAACTTTTCCAGAAAAGCAGGGGCTTGCTCTGTATTCTCTGCAGGAGACCATGAAGCAAAGTCTTTTTCAGGTGTAGGTTCATACCCCCCCTCTTTGACTTCAATCGCTAAGGTACCCGACTTTTGGACAACATAGGTGTGCCAAGTATTTGGAGGGATCTCAACGACACGAGTTTCTGTTGGGCTCATTTTAGAACGCAAGATCAGTTCACCTTCATCATCGAATATTAACAGATCAATTTCACCTTCAAGAACAAGAAACATCTCCCATTTATGGCTTTCACTATGTCGATGAGGACGGATATAGGTTTCCGGTTCTGTGGCAATGAATAAACGTTGCACGTTCGCATCCAGGCTGTCATGGACATTTAAATTCGCTCTTTTACGCGGAGCATTAGCGGCATTGACTTTGACCTGTTCAAGATCGGTTTGCGTAATAATTTTTGTCATCTAGATGACCTTATTAAGTTCTTAAGTAAGTTGTGGCATATTAAACCTAGGCAAGGAACAAGTCCTGCATAATGTCCAAAATATGAAGATTCTGAATACTGGAATTTTAAAGCGTTAATGAGAACATACAAGAACAAGTCTTAAAATTTGTCAACACAGCTTAAATGTATCCACCAACCAGCTAAAAATGAGAAACTTAAACACTTTAACTCATGTTTATTAAGCAAAATAACCATTTATTCACACACAAAACAGGTCGTTACATAGGTTAACCAAAGCTAAGGATTAGGCCATCACCAGCAAATGCGTAACAAACAAGACCACGACAAATCCTGTCTCTTATACACATCT
>SDWK01000543.1 GCA_004195335.1 Shewanella sp. | reverse complement strand
CGTTGTCGTCCACACTAACCCCATAGACTCGGGCAACCCCACCAGGCTCATCAGCGGCTCCAGGAAGCGACTGAGTACCGGGATAGCTCCGATCTCTTCAAGGATCTTGACCACAATGATTACCGGAATCATCAGCTTGAACAGGGTGTAGCAGACGGAATAGATCTCCTTAATCAATTCGGGCAGGGTGTTGGATACGAACGAGTGTGTCGACAGCGTCTTCAACATGATCAGTCTCGGTGAAAAAATGAACTAACGAGCCGCCAAGGATAGAGATGTTTGATTTTCAATAATTTCTTATTTCATCGTAATATATGGCTATAATTGTTAATTATATAAATTTATGAAATATTTGAACCATTACAAGCCACAAAACGAAATAATACCCTATGGATCTTGATCGAATCGACCGGCATATACTCAGCGTCCTGCAACGGAACAACCGGATCAGCAACCAGAACCTGGCTGAACAGGTTGGATTGTCGCCGCCTGCCTGCCTGCGACGGGTGCGCAAGCTGCGCCAATCTGGGGTGATCTCTGCCGACGTTTCGCTGGTCAATCCTGACGTGGTTGGGTTCCGGCTCAACATCATCGTCGAGGTGGAGATGGTGCGTGATCAGCTGGATATCTACGACACTTTTGTCCGTAAAATGAAGGCCGCGCCGGAGGTAAGTCAGTGCTATCAGGTTACCGGTGAGGTGGATTTTGTGCTGGTGGTACTGGTGCCAGACATACAAGCCTACGAAGCATTTTGCCGTCGTGAACTGGCCAGTAATCCCAATCTAAGCAAATTCCGCTCATTGATCTCGCTGAGGCGGGAGAAGTTCCAGACCGCTATCGAGCTTGAAGCGAAATGACTGTATATCCCGCGTATGCCAACAAGAGAAGGGCTATTAGCTTTTTTACTTGCAATGATCATCGCAAGCGGCTGGATTGTCGGCTGCAGCCTCCAGTCACTGGGTAACAATGCGTTGATCAGAGTGCCCTTAGGTTACCGCGCCTAGAATAGGGTAACCTACCTGTGTTTTTATGAAGATCTTCGTATCGCGAAATATGATAGCCGACAACCGTAGCCTGAGACTCCAAAACGATGGCCAACTTTTACACAGAAGACAGAATCAGCATCCACACGCTGGAAGATATCATCAATCGCCCCCACTTCGAGGCGTCCGTGCCACCCAGTCGATCACGGCTAAGGTATGTACTGGCTTCTTATTCCTTTCCTAGAAAGATCGCCAGCTGCAGTATTACTAACTGTTATCTAAATCACAAAAAAGGGTATTTGGTTCGCCTCTCGAATGGGGCGGAATGTAGTATTTGCGAAAGTTGCGCCAACCGTCATATGGATCAGGCTGCGCTAATCCCTCCAAAGATGTCTCGAAGTCGATCAGGCCGCAGCTCTGCCGCGTCAACCCGTTCATCGACTGTACAATCTGTCACCCGGGACATGGATCTGGATATTTTTGTCAGCGAAAGCCGCCGCATCAAGGAGCGGGTAAAAGAACTCAAGCAGATGCCTCAAGGGGCCAACTGGTTGTTTCAATCGCTGAGTCACTTTCAAAAAGCCTATCCATCGGAGCTGGTTATCGCTCTGAAAGAGCTGCAGGCGGGGAAGGAGGAAAGTACTGTTTTTGAATGTCTGATAGAAAACAACGCCAGCGACCAACAACTACAGGATATTGAGCAACTGGATGGGCTGGGCATCTTTGTTGCGGATATCCGGGAGTTATTGGTTGAAAGCGTTCTTAAGCCATTGGCGATACTCGATGAAAAGGCAAAAAAAGCAAGATCAAAGGGGGTTGTCGGCGTATCGTTTGATTGGCCTGACCAGGTTGAACACAACTTAGTGGCGGCGGAAAAACTGCTGATTGAAGCACAGTTGTTTTTCACCGAGGAGAACATAAAACGGCTGCATAGCATTCCCCTTCCAAACGAAGCCGCGAAGAGAGTTTCCACCCTGCGCTGGGATTGTGCCAAGGGGGGCGTGAAAAGCGGTTAATTTCAGGGGCGTGATCAAGCTTGTCGACACAGGTTTTGCGTTTGGCTTATCAATTTCTGACCGTGTTCAGCCTAATCCATTAGTCGTTGATAGTCATTGCCGTGGTGAAAATGGCGCGCTGTTCTACGACTATCATAACCGCGTCGTTAATGGGTTCAATTGACGAATCAAAGGCCAACATAGTTGGACACTTCAAAAGCATCGGGTTTGCCTTCTTCAAAGCCAAAGTAATAAATCTCCTCGGTCGCGCCCGTTTCTTTGTCCAGAATACCCAATACAAACTCCTGCTTATGCTGCTTGGCTAAGGTATAGAAAAAATTCAATGGCACTTTCAGTTCCGTTTTCCGCTTTACCACCATGTGAATACCTAGCGCCGGAAACTCACGCGAATGCGAGGCATCGCCGTCAGGTTCATCGCGGAGCTGGTTAACAAGGATAACATTAGACGGATTCTGCTTGACCCATTCAGATATGGATTCGCAGATGGGGTGACTCAACTTATCGAAGTCGGCAGGGTCAAGAGTAGAACCATCAAGGTAGATAAAGAGGTCCATAAGTTATACATCCGGTAAGAGTCATGGAGTCCAAATGCTCCGCAGCGAATGATACCGTTTTTTTCATTAGCCAAGAAAGGGGCAATCGATATCCGGGTTAGGGAACCTGTCATGGGCCCAAACCGGACACTCGATAGGATCATAATGCGTGCCAGCCATAGGTTGCATACGTCCGCTGTCTGCAATCCACTTCACAATCTCTCAGACTGTGTTATCGTGTTACTTAACGCACAACACGAACACCTTAAAAGACAAGAGGTTAGCATGTCAATCCAGGAAAATATTGATAATTATTACGAAAAAATGGTTGCAGATGCGCTGGCCGTA